>JAAYYR010000028.1 GCA_012515255.1 Clostridia bacterium
AGGGCGGGACCATATCGCTGATATTACCGCCCAGCTCGGCCGACTGGCGAATCAGGCTGCTGCTGATATACAAATATTTGGCGTCGCTCATCAAAAATACGGTGTCGACGCCGCCGTTTAATTCACGATTCAGCAGAGCCATCTGAAACTCCATATCAAAGTCAGAAACAGCGCGCAATCCACGGATGATGGAGGTGGCGCCGCGGCGTTTGCAATAATCCACCAGCAGACCCTCAAAAGAATCAACCTCAATATTGGCATAATCGCGAATAGCGCAGCGAACTAAGGCGCAGCGTTCCTCGATGCTGAATAAATTATTCTTATAATTATCCAAAGCTACGGCGATAATAATATGATCAAATAAGCAGGCCGCGCGCCTGGCAATATCCAAATGGCCATTGGTAATGGGGTCAAAAGTCCCGGCATAGACTACGGTTTTCATAATTTTTCCTCCCCGCATCAGGGATTTTCAGTGGCGATTTCCGTCATCTTATGATAATATCATATATGATACTACATTTGAGATATCCTGTCCAGCCATGTGTGGAGCAGGATAATTGCCGCGAAAATAGAAGTATTTATTTTATCTTATGTCGATTTAAGCGTCATTGCCATGATCAAGCTCAATCAGGGAGCCATAAATGAGAAAATTTTTATTGTCTTTTCTATTAATATGCGTTTTTTTTATTGGGGTCTTCAGCCCGCCGGCCCTGGCTACGGATGAAGGCGGGGATATTTGGGCATCCGGTGCGGAAGCCCTGCCTTGGGACGGCAATTATCCTGTTTATTATCAATTAACCGGCACTTGGGTCTATACCCTGGTGCATGATATTGTCATTCGCAATAATAGCAAATACATGGCCTTTAATGTGGAGATCAGCCTGCCCCTGATCGACGAAAATTTGCCGGCTTACGCTGTTTTGGAGGGCGAACAGCTAAGCCAGCCGCCGGCCTCAATCACGGAAGATGAGAACGGACACCGCATCGCTCATTATATTATCCCCTATCTGTACGGCAATCAAAGCCTGACATTAAGCCAACGCTATGTCCTGAACTCCTCCAGCCTTAGCTATATCTTTGACCGCAGCAATGTGGCGGACGCTTATCTGGATGCGGAAATCGCCCCTCTTGCCATATACCTGCAGCCGGAAAACAATATTAACTCCCAAAACCCCGCTATTATCGCTTTTGCCCAAAACGCGGTCGCAGGCATCAGCGATCCCTATCAGAAAGCGCGGGCGCTTTTTTCCGCCGTCAATCTTTATCTGAACTACAGCAATGCGGATACCGATCAAAGCGCCTCCGCGACGCTTGACCGCGGCAGCGCTTATTGCCAGGGCTACACTAATCTTTATCTTGCCTGCCTGCGTGCCGTGGGCGTCGCCGCTCGCCAGCAAAGCGGCTATCTTTATATGCCGCAAAAGCATACGACGGTCGAGTACATCGACGCGGTCAACGGCCGCATCAAGCTCAATTCCCTGCGCCATACCTGGGTGGAGTTTTTCCTGCCCCAGATCGGCTGGGTAGCGGCCGACCCCACGTTTACCTATACATATGAAATGAACGGCATCGTTCAAAAATTCCCCGACTGGAATTATTTCGCGTCCATTACCGGCGAGCGCCGCTATATCTTTTTCCGTGAAGGCACGCTCAACGGCGAATCAATTGATTTTACCGCCGATTTTAGCTCCATCGGCGGCGAGATCAGCGCCAGCTTTAATTCATATCTGCTGCCCGGCAGCCATCTGGCCTCCTTCAATGACCTGGAGGGACACTGGGCTGCCGACGCTGTGGCATACTGCGTCCGCAACGGCCTTTTTACCGGCGTTTCCACGACCAAGTTTGCCCCGGATCAAGCGATGACCCGCGCCATGTTCGTCACTGTGATGGGGCGGCTCTTTGAGATGCTGGACGGCGAAATCGCCGCCAATAGCAATTCTATGCTGCAATTCCGCGATATCGACCCGGGAGCCTATTATGCCAAATACCTGTCCTGGTCGGTGGACAATAGCTTGATCGCCGGCTACGGCGACGGCTGTTTCGGCCCCAATGATCTTGTCACCCGCCAGCAAATGGCCAAAATTATTTTCCTCTTTGCCGGGCTGACAGGCAAGGATATTTCGGCATATGATGGGGCCTACCTGGGATTTGCCGATAGCGCCGATATTGCGCTCTGGGCTTATAACGGCGTCGGCTATTGCAATGACCGGGGTATTATCATCGGCATGCCGGGCAACCTCTTCGCGCCGGCCCTGCCCGCTACCCGCGCCCAGGTGGCGACGATTTTACATAGAACAGCGGGCGTTTTGCAAGAGTAAAATAATAAAAATTCATGACTGAAGCGTCTCACGCATACCTTAATCTATAAAGAAGGATGGAGGTATGCATATGGAAAAGAAATATCTCACTTTGAAAGAAACGGCGGCTTTGACAAATACCGCCTACGCCACGATTAAAAGAGATATTGACAATGGTACCCTGCCCGCTTACAAAGTCGGCCGCAAATATTTTATTTCCACCGCGGACGCAGAGGATTATGCTATTACCCGGCGGCAGTTGGCCGCGATCAAAGGCCATACGATCAAGGAGATCATGGAAATCCTCCCGCTGTCCTATGCCTTTATCATAGAAGAAATCAAAACCGGGAGGTTACATGCCCATAAATGCGGCCGGCACTTCATCATCCCGGAAGAAGAGCTGGCACGCTACCTAGAGGCGGCTAAATTGTAGATGCGCGAAGATTGGCAGGAAATCGAAAAAATCTATCTGGCTCCTTACGCCGCCCACAGCAATGCGTCCCGGGGGCGCAATTTCCCTGAGCCGGAATGTCCTATACGCACTGTTTGGCAACGGGATCGCGACCGCATTACGCATTGCAAATCCTTCCGCCGGCTCAAACATAAAACGCAGGTTTTTATCAATCCCCCCGGCGACCATTACCGCACCCGCCTGACGCATACCCTTGATGTGGCGCAGATTTCCCGTACTTTGGCTCGCGCGCTGCGCCTCAATGAAGACCTCACCGAAGCGATCGCCCTCGGTCATGATTTGGGTCATACGCCTTTTGGCCATGCCGGGGAGCGGGCGCTGATGCGCATCCATCCCGGCTTCAACCACTGCCGCCAAAGCCTGCGCCAAGTCAATTTGATCGAGAACGGGGGCCGCGGACTCAATCTCACCTTGGAGGTACAAGACGGCATCCTGCATCATAGCGGCAAGGAATTGCCCCAAACCCTAGAGGGGATGCTGATCCGCATCTGCGACCGTATTGCCTATCTTAATCATGATATCGACGACGCCATCCGCGGCGGCTTTATCGACGCCCTAAGCCTGCCCGCTAATGTGCGGCGTGTTTTAGGCGACAGCCACCGCGAACGCATCAACACCATGGTCGGCGATATCATCAAAAACAGCGCCGGCATCACGGAGATCCGCGTCTCACCGGAGGTAGCCGATGCAATGAGCGAGCTGCGCGAATTTATGTTTGCCGAAGTCTATCTCCACCCCTCAAAAGTTGAGGAAGAACAACAGCTATCCGAACTGCTGACGCAATTTTATTATTATTATCTCAAGCATCTTGATCAACTGCCGCCGGAATATCAGCGCCAGCCGGCAGCCGACGCGGTATGCGATTATATCGCCGGCATGACCGACAGCTTCGCCCTTGATACGGCAGCGCGTATTTTATAAGCGGTAATCAGCGGGACAATCAGATCAGCTAAAAGAGAGCGGCCGACGACGGCCGCTCTCTTTATATGGCCGCATGCCGCAGGCCTAGCGGTTGAAATTAGTGTTATTATTATTGATCACATTATTATTATTGGTGTCATTATTATTGATCGCGTTGTTGTTATTGTTGTTATTGTTGTTATTATAGTAAAGATAATCGATTTCCTCGATCCTGACTACTTTACCGTTTTCCAGGGTGAGCATAAAAG
>JAAYYR010000029.1 GCA_012515255.1 Clostridia bacterium
GCGTCGGCGATCACCGCGAGATTGAATTCCAGATCATAATCGCCGGCGCAGCATAAAAAAGTGAAATTGAGATTGCCCAGGTCATGAAAGACCGCTCCGCCGCCGGAGAGCCGCCGCGCCGGAAAGCCTTCATCGCGTAGCAATTGCTCGACCCGGCATTCGCGCCAGCAATTCTGATTGCGGCCCAAAACCACGGTGCGGCGGTTTTGCCATAAATAAAGGATGATCTGCCCCGGCCGCACCCGCTGCAGCAAATATTCCTCCAGGCCCTGATTGGCATAAGGAATATCCGTATCACTATTAATATATATCAAGTCCAGCACCGGGCTTTACCTCTACAGTTCTTTTTCCTGATACGTCAACACAGGCCGGCGGGCTGCCTGTGTCTCATCCAAACGCCGCACCGGCGTAGCCTGCGGCGCTTGCCGTAAGGACGCCGCATCAGCCTGCAACTGCCGCTGGACAGCGATGAAAGCTTCTATCGCCTCATCAAGCGTATCCTTGGATTCAGTCTCGGTCGGCTCGATCATCAGCGCCTCAGGCACGATTAAGGGGAAATACATAGTAGGCGGATGCATACCATGATCCATCAACGCCTTGGCCACGTCGAGGGCGCTAACATCAAAGCGGCTTTTCTCACCCGCAAGCGACAGTACAAATTCATGCATGCAAAAATCGTCATAGGCCATGTGATAATACGGGGAGAGCCGCTTTTTCATATAGTTGGCGTTCAAGACCGCGGTCTCAGCCGCCTCCACAATGCCCTCGGCGCCCAGGCTGATGATATAAGTGAGCGCTTTGACCACGACCAGAAAATTGCCAAAAAAGGCTTTGACGCGGCCGATGCTTTGCGCGGGCCGCTCAAGACGATAGCCGTCGGCGGCCTCGGTCACCTGGTCGGCGGGCAAAAAGGGCGCCAGATGCGCCTTGCAGCCGCAGGGGCCGGAGCCGGGCCCGCCGCCGCCATGCGGCGTGGCAAAAGTCTTGTGGATATTCAAATGCACCACGTCAAAGCCCATATCGCCGGGGCGCGCCAAGCCCATGATCGCATTCATATTGGCGCCGTCATAATAGCATTGCCCGCCCGCCTCATGAACGATTCTGGTGATTTCAAGAATATTCGGGTCGAAAATGCCTACTGTATTAGGATTGGTCAACATTAAAGCGGCGGTATCCGCGCCCACTGCCCGGCGCAGAGCGTCCAGATCAACGCCGCCTGCCGCATTGCTGGCAATATTGACGATAGTATAGCCGCACATGGTGGCCGTGGCGGGATTGGTGCCATGAGCGCTGTCCGGTACGATTACCTTCGTTCTTTGCTCTCCCTCGCCCCGCGCCTGATGATAAGCTTTGATCAGCAGCAGGCCGGTGAATTCGCCATGCGCCCCGGCAGCCGGCTGAAAGCTCATGGCGTCCATGCCGGTGATCTCACATAAAGCCTGCCCGGCCCGGTCCAGCACTTCAAGGCAGCCTTGCGCCGTAGACACCGGCTGCAGCGGATGGATGCCGGTAAACCCGGGTAAAGAGGCGATCTGCTCGTCGATTTTGGGATTATATTTCATGGTGCAGGAGCCAAGCGGATAAAAACCGCTGTTCACGCCATGCACCTGCTGCGAAAGCTCCGTATAGTGCCGGCTGATCTCTGTTTCCGCGAGCGCGGGCAAACGCAGTTCCCGGCATCGGCGCAATTGCTCGGGCAGGCTGTAGCCGGAAAGCTGCGTCTGCGGCAAATGCTGCGCGCTATGGCCCTCCCTGCTGCGCTCAAAAAGCAGTTTCATTGTCCGCTCACCTCCCGGATAGCCTTGACCAGGGCGTCGATCTCCGCTTTGCCGGTCATTTCCGTAGCGCACCAGAGGATGCCGCCCTCCGCCAGGGCCAGGCCGCCCAGGATGCCCCGCTCCTCTAATCCCGCCAATAATCGCTCGGGCGGCATTGGCGAATCCGTAACGAACTCATGAAAGAACTCCGCGCTATGAAGACGGACAAAACCCAGTTCCGCTAGGCGTTCCGCCAGATAATGGGCGTGGGCGTAGCAATTTTGCGCCGCGGTGATAAGACCTTCATTGCCCATGGCGGCCAGATACACCGAGGCGGCGAGCGCACAAAGATTTTGGTTGGAGCAGATATTGGATCCGGCCTTCTCGCGACGGATATGCTGCTCACGGGCTTGCAGGGTCAATACAAAAGCCCGCCGCCCCTCAAGATCGGTAGTCTGCCCCACAATACGGCCGGGCAGCTTGCGCATCATCTCTGCGCCGGTAGCCATCAGCCCCAGATACGGCCCGCCGAAAGACAGCGGCAACCCAAGAGGCTGTCCCTCGCCCACGGCAATATCGGCGCCGATTTCACCGGCGCTGGGCAGGATAGCGGCTGCAATGGGGTTGACGCCGAGAATGAATTTCGCGCCCGCGTCATGCGCCAATTGGCACAGAGTTGCCGCGTCCTCGATTAGGCCGCTGAAATTAAGCTGCTGCACATAGACGCAGGAAATCCCGTCGTTTAGTAGCGCCGCGAGCGCCGCAACGTCCGTGAGACCGTCCGGCCCGCATGGGATCAGCTCCAGGCCGCTATTATTACCGAAGCAATAAGTGCGGATAGTTTCGATCACCATCGGCGGCGCGGTAGCTGCGATCAATGCTTTATTGCGGCGGCGATCGCGGCACATATTGACAGCCTCGGCAGCCGCGGAAGCGCCGTCATACACAGAGGCATTAGCCACGTCAAGGCCGGTAAGGTCGGCGATCATAGTCTGGAATTCAAAAATGGCCTGGAGTATGCCCTGGGAAATCTCCGCCTGATACGGCGTATAAGCGGTGACGAATTCCTCTTTATTGATCACCGAGCCGACGATGGCCGGGATATAATGCCAGTAAGCGCCCGCGCCGCGGAAAATGAGCGGAAAGCGGCGATTCTTGGCAGCTAGCCCTGCCATCAGGAGGCACGTTTCCAGCTCGGATTGACCGGGCGGCAAAGCCAAGGCCGGCAATTTTATGCGCGGCGGAATGGCGGCGAACAGCTCGGCCGGCGAGCCGACGCCGATTACATCCAGCATGGCGCGGCGCTCCTCCGCGCTCATGGGAATATAGGAAGCCATACTATTCCTCCTCTGCGAGCAAGGCCTCGTATTCTGCGGCGCTGAGCAATTCCTCGCTGCCGCTGATCTCGCCGATCTCCACCAGCCAGGCCTCATAAGGGTCGGCGTTGATCAGCTCCGGATGATCCAGTAATTTTTCATTGATTGCCGTGACCTCCCCTGTAACCGGGGAAATAATATCCTCTACCGCTTTGACCGATTCCAGATCAAAAAGCGGCTCACCCGCTGTAGCGGGATCGCCCACTGCGGGTAAATTGATAAAAACGATATCGCCCAGGGCTTCTTGCGCATAATCGCTGATGCCGATGCGCACCTTATCCGCTTGCAGATAATTCAGCCATTCATGGGTTTTGACATATTTTAGTTCTCTTGGTACATTCATGAGCATTCCTCCTCCGACTTGTCTGCTTTTATTTTGGGGCGTCCCCCGGATTAAGCTCTTTTGTAAAAAGGCAGCGGTACGATTTTCGCCGCCACGCGGCGGCCGCGCACATCAGCCTCGACCATGTCGCCTACCTGCACCCGGCCCGCGTCCAGCAAAGCCATGGCATAAGCGCCGCCCAAATAAGGGCAAAAAGTACCGGAAGTGGTCTGGCCGATCAATGCCCCTTCATAATACACGTCCTGCTGCTCGCGGATAATGCCGCGGCCCGTGGCGGCCAGACCGTAACGCCGCCGCCGCGGCGGATTGGCAGCGGCGATAGCGTCGCGCCCAAGGAAATCCTTTTCCAGGCGGACGGCAAAATCA
>JAAYYR010000030.1 GCA_012515255.1 Clostridia bacterium
AGTTGGATTGCCTTCTGCGGCCAGTTGCCGCACCAGATCAAGAACCCGTTCCTGCCCCGGCATTTTCAGCCCGGCCCGGCGGCCTAAAGCAACAATACTGCCGTTAATCTCCTCAATTTCCGTTTTGCGCCCCCTCTCGATATCGCTAAGCATTGATGAACGATTAGCTGCGGTTTTGCGGCAGGTATCAAGAACCATCCGCCAGACAACGGCAAAATCCACACTAATCCCTAGTGACTGGGCCACCGCGACAGCTTCTCGGGTTAGATTCATCATTTCGCCGCGCACCTGCTCGCTCTTTGCCAGTTCGCCGTTTCTTAGGCGGTAAATCGCCGTCAGGGGATTGATCGCCGCATTGACGATTAGCTTCTGCCAACGCAAAAGATCCAGCTCCGCGGTAGTCGCAGCCAGAGCCTGCAGGCCGGCTGCATTGAATATTGCCGCGCATTTCGCGGCGGCCTCGGCCTGTTTGGGCAAAAACGGCGCAATACATGTATTACCCGAGCCGGTATGGAGTATCCTCCCCGGCGCTTGCTCATAAGCGGCTTCATACGTGACGCCGCCCAGCAGGCAATCGCCGCCGAGAACCGCGGCCAATTGCTCCAGATTGCCCAGGCAGTTTTGCAGCGATAGCACCAGGGGCCGTGGCTTGCCGTACAGCTTTGCGATGGCCGAAGCCGCCGCGGCAGTGTCATATGATTTGACCAGGACAAGCGCCAAGTCAACCGGCGGCACATCCCCAATACGGTAGTAAACAGGCATACGCGACACCCGGCTGACGCCGTCTTGCCCGGTCAGAATCAGCCCCTGGCGCTCAATGAGCAATGCCTTAGCGCGGGTATGCGCATATAGGCTGACTGCCAAGCCGGATTCGGCCAACCGCGCGCCAAAATAACCGCCAAGCGCCCCGGCGCCAACAATTAAAACCCGCATCTTATTAATAAAGCCGTTTGGCTTCATCCTCATCCATGGCCACACTATGAGTGGCGTCGGGGAAAATTCCCTGCCTTACCTCATCAGCGTAGGCCCGAAATCCCTGTTCGATGATATTACCGATATCTGCGTATTGCTTAACGAATTTCGGCACATATGCACAACCCATACCAAGCAGATCATAAGAAACCAGGACTTGTCCGTCGCAGTCAGGGCCGGAGCCGATACCGATGGTCGGGATATCGATCTTTTCACTGATCAGCTTGGCCGCCTCGGCAGCCACGCATTCCAATAACACGGCGAAAGCGCCCGCTTCTTCCATCGCCTGAGCGGCTTCAACCAAAGCCCAGGCAGTAGCCTCGTCGCGGCCATGGGTATGATAGCCCTGCCATAGGCTGGCTGTTTGCGGCAGCAGACCCAGATGCGCCATCACAGGAATGCCGCGCCGTGTCATCTCCTTGACAAGAGCCGGCCATTGGCTGCCCTCCAGCTTCACCGCCTGAGCGCCGCCCTCCTGAATCAGCCGCATGGCATTGCGCGAGGCTTCCTCGGCATTAATTTCATAAGCGCCATAAGGCAGATCAGCCACGATCAGCGTTTTTTGCGCGGCGCGGCTCACCGCCTTGGTGTGATGCAGCATATCCTCCATGGTGACGGGGATGGTGGTATCATAGCCCAGCACCACATTGCCGAGGCTGTCCCCCACTAGAATTATATCGACTCCCGCCCGCTCCGCGATGCAGGCCAGCGGATAATCATAAGCGGTGACCATGACCAGCTTCTCACCGTCGGCTGCCCTTTTTTGCAATTGGCCTATCGTGTATTTTCCCTTCATTTTTCCTGCTCCTTGTCGCCGCTAAATAACTGTTCGAAAATCAGGTTTAGCTTTTCCTGTTCTCCTTTGAGGTATAACCAGCCGATCAAGGCTTCCACCCCGGTGGCGCGGCGGTAAGCCGCGACCGTCGTATGGGGCGGCTGATGCCCGCTGCGGGCATTACGGCCCCGGCGCAGCACCGACTGCTCCTGCTCGCTGAGCATACCCGCGAGCCGCTGATAAAGATCGCTTTGACGCTCGGCGCGTACCAGCTCCACCGTCCGGCGATGCAACTCTTTATTATAGACCGGCGAGCGGCTTAATACATATTCCCGCACCGCCAATTCATAAACCGCGTCGCCGATATAGGCTAAAGCCAGGGGCGACAATTTTTCCGCGCTAAGCGACATTTGCACCTCGTTTTTCTATCTGCCGGAATCGGTATATACCGCGCCGCATCCGGCGATAGACTTATTTGCGCTTGAGTCTTTGTTTGCCCTAAAGTCTTTTCCAGCGTGCGCCCTGCGCCGTATCTTCGATGGCGACGCCCAGGTCTTTAAGACGGTCGCGGATCAAATCAGCGGCGGCCCAGTCTTTCCTGGCCCGCGCCGCGCCGCGTATTTCCAGGATCAGATCCAGCAATTCGTTTTCAATACCGGGGCCGGCTTTTTCCTTAGGGATTATCATCGCCAGCACAGCGTCAAAATCGGCAAACAGCGCCAGCGCCGCCTCCACATCAGCCATGACAGGCTCTCCGGCCGCCACATAAGTATTGCTTTCGCGGCAAAAATCAAAAACAACGGAGATGGCCAGCGCCGTATTGAAATCATCATCCATAGCGGCGATAAAACTTTCCCGCGCCTGCGCCACCGCGTCCAGCAAGCGCGGTTCGCCGGTCTGGGCGCGCTGCTTGGCCTCCAGCAGCAGCGCATGGCTGTTGCGTATCCGCTCCAGGCTGCGGCCGGCCGCGGCCAGCTTATCATCGGCAAAATCGACCGGGCTGCGGTAATGGGTAGCCAGCAGATAATACCGCACCACATCGGCGGGGAATTTGGCGAGAATATCCTTGAGCAGGAAGAAATTGCCGACCGATTTGCTCATCTTTTCCTCATTAACGGTGATAAAACCATTATGCAGCCAATAGCGGGCAAACTCATAGCCGGCGGCACGGGACTGAGCCAGCTCATTTTCATGATGAGGGAACACCAAATCCACGCCGCCGCCATGAATATCAAAGGCGTCGCCCAGATATTTGCCGCTCATAGCCGAGCATTCGATATGCCAGCCGGGGCGGCCTTTGCCCCAGGGACTGTCCCAGGAAATCTCGCCCGGTTTGGCAGCCTTCCATAGCGCGAAATCCAGGGGATCGCGCTTGATATCGCCAACCTCCACCCGGGCTCCGGCGCGCAAATCGTCGATATCGCGGCCAGACAACTCGCCATAGCTGGCTAGCGAACGCACATCAAAATAAACATCGCCTTGCGCCTCATAGGCATGGCCTTTGGCCATAATCTGCTCCACAAGGGCGATAATCTCCGGTATATGCTCCGTGACCTTGGGATTAGCGTCCGCGGGCAAAAGACGCAGATCAGCGGTATCGGCAAAAAAAGCGGCGATATATTTTTCCGCGATGCTTTTGGCGTCGCTGTTCTCGGCAATGGCCTGCCGGATGATGCGGTCGTCAACATCGGTAAAGTTCTGCACATATTTAACCTGCCAGCCGCGCCACATAAAATAGCGGCGAATGGTATCAAAAACAACCAGCGGCCTGGCATTGCCCAGATGAATATGATTATAGGTCGTAGGGCCGCAGCAATAAATACTTACCTGACCCGGACGGATGGGCTGAAACTCCTCTTTGCAAGCATGTTTGGTATTATAAACTCTGATTGGCATAAGCACTCCTTTTTATCCCGGGGGAACTGCATTTGGCCGCCCGCGCCAACGCCCGGCGTCAGGCAAAAGCTAATGCCCGCAGCCATAGACAGCGGGAGTTGGCAACCAAAAGCGGCGCGGTAGTTGCCGATTTCGGCATTTAGCCATGCAAATTTTATTATATCACCACTATAAGCAAAGATAAAGTATAAATACGGTAATTTATGGGAAAACATAAGTCAGAAGCGGCTCTATGCTTAAAGCGCCGTATGGCTTGGAGGTTTTATCATGAAATTAGCCGATTTTTTCAAAAGCAATAAAAGCAGCTGGGCTTTGACCGGCTTGCTCATCATATTGCTGATGGCGGTAGCGGCCGCGCCCGGCATCTGGACGCCCACAGCGGCGGACGACGCGGATCAACAGGGACAAGAGCTGACAACGCTGACGCCGGAGCAAGGCATGGTTAATCAGCCCGAGGACGGCGGCGCTTTGCCGCATGATCCGGACAATAGCCTTGTCAATCAGCCCAGCCAGTCCGCCGCAAATGAAACGCCGGGCTTTGTGCCGCCGCTTAACGGCAGTATCGGCCGCGCTTATGGCTACGGCTACGACCCCACCTACAATGATTACCGCTTCCACCACGGCATCGATCTGACGGCCGAGCCCGGCACCCCTGTATATGCAGCCGCAGCCGGCGAGGTGATCATCTCGCGTGACGACAGCTCCTGGGGCGGCATCGTCACCATAGAGCATGCGGGCGGCTGGCGGAGCGTCTACCGCTGTCTGACGCCGGGCGTCGGCGTTGGCGACCAGGTGGCGGCAGGCGATGTGATCGGTAATCTCATGGAAAAAGCCCTGACGGAATCAGGCCAGGAAACGCATTTGCATTTTGAGCTTTTTTTGGATAGCGAGGAGCAGGACCCGACGGTCTGGCTATAAGCAAATCAGCTATTGCCTTAAGAAGGCCGCTGCAGCGGCCTTCTTTTTTTGCGCCAAACGAGCGGCCGCCCGCAAGCAAAAGGCCGGGCGAGCAGGGGAAATATTATGCTGATTGCCGAAACCCGCCACGCTTGACACAGGGATTTCACTTTACTCAATAGCCGGTTAATGCTATAATTAAATGTGTTTTATACGAGAGGTTGAAAGAGTCGGGAGGCAATAAAAATATGGGACTGTTCGCCAATCTTTTTGACGATAATGCTAAAGATATAAAAAAATACAGCAAGGTACTTACGGAAATTAATGCCCTGGAGCCGCAGATGCAGGCGCTTTCCGATGCTGAATTAGTAGCTAAAACGGCAGAATTCCGCAGCCGCATCGCCGCGGATGAAAATCTTAAACCCAAAGACCTGCTGGTTGAGGCTTTTGCGGTAGCGCGCGAAGCATCCTGGCGGGTACTTAATATGCGCCATTTCGACGTGCAGCTAATCGGCGGCATGGTACTCTCTGACGGGCGTATCGCCGAGATGAAAACCGGCGAAGGCAAAACCTTGGTCGCCACTGCGCCCGCTTATTTGCATGCCCTATTTGGCCGCGGCGTGCATGTGATCACGGTCAATGATTATTTGGCCAGCCGCGACAGCGAATGGATGGGCCGCCTGTATAAATTTCTCGGCCTATCCGTCGGCCTGGTTATACACGGCATGGAGCCGGCTGAGAAAAAACTGGCCTATGCCGCGGATATCACCTATGGCACTAATAATGAGTTCGGTTTCGATTACCTGCGCGACAATATGGCTTTCCACAAAGAAAACATGGTGCAGCGGCCGCTTTATTATGCCATCGTCGACGAGGTGGACAGCATTTTGATCGACGAAGCGCGCACGCCGCTGATTATTTCCGGCCCGGCCGATAAGCCGACGGAGTTTTATTTTCAGGCGGCCAAAATCATCCCCCGCCTGCATGCGGAGGATGATTATAATATCGATATCAAGCTGCGCACCGCGGCCTTGACCGAAGCCGGCGTGGCCAAAGTGGAAAAAGCTCTGGGTATCGAGAACCTCTACGACCCGGCCAATACTGAAGTCTCGCATCATATCAACCAGGCGTTGAAAGCCCAGTTCATCTTCAAGCGCGACCGCGACTATGTGGTCAGGGATAATCAGGTGCTGATCGTCGATGAGTTCACCGGCCGCCTGATGTTCGGCCGCCGCTATAGCGAAGGCCTGCATCAAGCCATCGAAGCCAAAGAACATGTCAAGATCGAGCGGGAAAACCAGACGCTGGCCACCATCACATTTCAGAACTATTTCCGCATGTACGAAATCCTCGCCGGCATGACCGGCACGGCCCGCACGGAGGAGGAGGAATTCCGCAAAATCTATCACTTCGATGTGGTGGAGGTACCCACCAATCTGCCGATGATCCGCGAGGATCACCCGGATATCATCTACCGCTCGGAAAAGGGCAAATATGAAGCCCTGATCGAGGAGATCATAAACGAGCATCAAACGGGCCGCCCCGTGCTGGTCGGCACTATCAGCATTGAAAAATCCGAACAAATCAGCCGCCTGCTTACGGCTCGCGGCATTGCCCATCAGGTCTTAAACGCCAAGTTTCATGACAAAGAGGCGGCTATCGTCGCCCAGGCCGGCCGTAAAAGCGGCGTGACCATCGCCACCAATATGGCGGGCCGCGGCACGGATATCATCCTCGGCGGCAACTGGGAAGCCCTGCTTGCCGAGCGTCTGGCCGCCGACACCGCCAAAGGGGTAGAGCATGACGAGGCCGGATTGCAGGCGCTGCGCGAAGAATATCGGGCCAATTTCGAGGCTGAGCATGCCGAGGTGGTGCGGCTCGGCGGCCTGCATATTATCGGCACCGAGCGTCATGAATCGCGGCGTATCGACAATCAGCTGCGCGGCCGCGCCGGCCGCCAGGGCGACCCGGGCAGCAGTCGGTTTTACATCTCCATCGAGGACGACCTGATGAAGCGCTTCGGCGGCGACAGCCTGGGCGGCCTGATGGATCGAGTCGGTCTGGACGACAGCGTCCCCATTGATTCGCATCTGGTTTCGCGCAGCATTGAGACGGCGCAAAAACGGGTGGAGGAGCGCAACTTCGAGACCCGTAAACATGTGCTGGACTATGACGACGTGATGAATGTGCAGCGCGAGCTTATCTACTCCGAGCGGCGCAAAGCCCTCTATGAGGATGATATCCATGACAGCGTGCTCGCCATGATGGAGGCCACCGTGGATAAGGTGGTGAGCCGCCACGCGGGGGAAAGCCGCTTTACCGAGGAATGGGATCTGGCCGCGCTGCTGACCGAATTAGCTAATTACCAGCCCCAGGGGCTGCCAAGTGAAGCGGAACTGCGCGAGCAGCCTGTGACGGAAGTCACACAATTCATCCTGGGACGGATGTTCGATTTTTATGAGCAGCGCCGGGAGGACATGGGCGCGGAGCTGTTTAATGTGCTGGAGCATGCCGTCGTGCTGCAGGTGGTCGACCGCAAATGGATGGATCATCTCGACGCTATGGATCAATTGCGCCAGGGCATCGGCCTGCGCGCCTATGGCCAAAGCGATCCGCTAGTTGCTTATAAGCAGGAAGCCTATGCCATGTTCCAGGAAATGATCGAGGATATTCAGTCGGAAATTACGCGCATGTGCCTGCAAGCTCAGCTAGTGGAGCGGCCACAGGAGCGACAGGATATCAGCTCTAACCGCGACGGAGCGCCGGCCAAAAAACAGCCGGTGCGCAAAAGCAATGAGCAAAAAATCGGCCGCAATGAACCCTGCCCCTGCGGCAGCGGCCGCAAATATAAAAATTGCTGCGGCAAAAACGCTTAAACAGGCAATAGTCAGCCGCAAAAGGGCATAATAGCAGCAAACCGATTCGCTGGGCCGGATTTGACCTTAGCCTCTGGTTTTGTCGGCCGGCAAAGGGATTGGCGCCGCCAAAGCGAATCATTATCTATGCCTTTTACCGATATTCCCGGTATACTAAGGAGGAAAAATGATTGAGGAAATAA
>JAAYYR010000031.1 GCA_012515255.1 Clostridia bacterium
ACGCCAAATATCTCTATATCAGCAGCAGCCTGATCCGTCAGTCGGCGGAGCTGGGCGGGAATATTCGCGATATGGTGCCGCCCTGCGTCGCGGCGGCTTTGCTGAGCAAGGCCAGGCGCAAGTAAACAGCCCTCTGCTTTGCCGATAAAAAACCCGCGTCTGTAGACGCGGGTTTTTTATTACCGTTTTGCCGCTCTAGCGGCTAACGGTAATCGCTTGGCTGGCGCCGTCCCAGCTTACGCTATAGCCGAGATTGCGGAAGAAAGAGGCCGGCAGATAAGCGGTATTGGCGCTGATCAGGATCGCCGTGCTTTTATTGCCGCTGACCGCCTCTTTACCCGCGGTATCGATGATGATGCGGCGGGTGCCGTTAAAGCCGTACCAGCAATTTTGATAATAATGAAGCTCCCAGCCCATCTTTTTCAAGGTTTCGTTGGCCGGCAGATAGGAGCTGCCGTTGCTGGAGAAGGGCCGATGAGAGAGGCTGAAAGCCGCGCCGTCCGCCTGCGCGTTGTAGCTGCCCAGCGTGAAAACGAAATTCTTGGCCAAAGCCTGTTGCTTATCCAGCCAGGCCAGAGCCTGGGTCTGCTGCGCCGCTGCGTCGCGTACCAGCAGATCCGGGGTCACGCCATGCAGCTCGCTGATATCCTGGAAACCGCGGGTGACATATTTGCCGGTGGTGAAATACAGGCCGGCGCCCGAGGGCAGAACGAGCATGGATTGGAAAACGCCTTTGCCATAAGTGGGGCTGCCGATGATCATGGCGCGGTGAGTGTCCTGCAGTACCGCGGCCAGCATTTCCGCTGCGGAGGCTGTCTGCTCATTGACCAATACGGCGATGGGGATATCGCAGGGGCTATGATCCTTGCTATTATAAAAGCTCTCATAGCCGTCGCGGCCGACATTAAAATAGATGGGGCCGTCCTCGCCCAAGATGCCCGCGGTCATTCCCGCCGCCTGCATCACGCCGCCGGGGCAGTCGCGCAAATCAAGCAGCAGGGATTTCATGCCCAGCCCCGTCAGGTACTCCATAGCTGCGCTGATCTCTTGGCCGGTCGGCACATTAAAGCGCTCGATCAGCACATAAGCGGTATTTTGATCCAGCATCCAGTAGACGATTGAGGGCGCGGCCATATCCTTGCGCTGCATTTCATATTTGACCACATAACCGTTGCGCTTGATCTCCACGGTCAACAGCTGTCTTTTTTCGCCCCGCAGCATGGCTGCGACCTCATCCGGAGCTTTACCGGCGGTGGGCTTGCCATCCACCGAGTACATAATATCGCCGCGCAGAAAACCGGCGGTAGCGGCTGGAGAGTTGGCGTAAACAGCCTTGATCACGACCTCGCCCGCGGCATTTTTCTCCAGGGCAACGCCGATACCGGTATAATTGGGATCAAAGCTTTGATCAAAAGCGGCCAGTTCCGCCGCGCTCAGATAATGGCTATAGGGATCGATCTTGGCCAAAGCCGCGACGAGGCTCGCCATATCTTTGGCTGACTCGATTTCCTCATTGGAGCCGTAAAAGGAATAAAGCCGGGCATAGATTTTAGCTGTTTGCAGATCGCTAATAGTAGTATTAGCGAGCGCCGCCGGAGCAAAAAGCAGGCTGAGGACGATGATCAGCAGGGGTAAAAGCGCTGTTAGGCGTTTGGCGGTATGTTTCATATTGTTTATCCTTTCACTATGACGCGCGAAGGGCAGAGCGCATTAAGCGGGCAGCCGGCGCAGTTGGGATTGCGGGCAAAGCAGACGCGGCGGCCATGCCAGATCAGCCAATGATGCGCGTCGGCCCATTTTTCTTTTGGGATAAGCGCTGTCAGCGCGGCTTCGGTTTGCTCGGGCGTTTTACTGTCGGCCAAACCCAGGCGGTTGGCCACGCGGTGTACATGGGTATCCACAGCCAGCGCCGGTATGCCGAAGCCGACGGCGAGGATGACATTGGCCGTTTTAGTTCCTACGCCGGGCAGGGTCAGCAGCTCCTCCTTGGTGGACGGCACTTCGCCGCCGAATTTTTCCATGATCAGGCGGGAGGCGGCGATAATATTTTTGGCTTTGCTGCGGTACAGGCCGCAGGAGCTGATCAGCGGCTCCAATTGTTGCGGCTCAAGAGCCGCGAAAGCCGCGGCCTCGCCGTAGCGGGGGAAAAGTTCGGCTGTGATGCGGTTGACCTGCTGGTCATTGGTTTGGGCGGAGAGAATCACAGCTACCATTAACTGGAATACCGAGCCAAAGCGCAGCGCGCTTTCGCTGCCTTGATATGTTTCTTCCAGGATGGCAAGGATTTTTTCCGCTTTTGCCCCGCGCTTCATCATCAGCCTCCGCTCAAATGTGTCGCAAATACTTTTCTATTTTATACCAGGCCGCGGTAAAACGCAAATATCAATCCGCGCACACAGACAGCCCGGGCTGCATATGTTATAGATATCGCTGCGCGGCGGGTCTATTCGGCATGGCCCGGCCTGTGGTGGGAGAGAAAAGGAGGGCGGTGTTTATGGGCGGCGGTTTTTTTGCCAGATGTAAGAGTTCAATTAATAAATGCCTCGACCATAGTTTTGTCAACAATATCGGCAATATCGTGCTGCTGATCGTCGCTTTACTGCTGGTGATCGCCTTAATGGTTCAGCCGACGATACTGATTGCGCTG
>JAAYYR010000032.1 GCA_012515255.1 Clostridia bacterium
CATCGGCGAAAAAGGTATCATCCACTTTTCTCTTGAGGACGACTGGCCGGACAGCGACGGCGGCGGCGCACCGCTCACCCTGCTTAGCGCGACTGCGGGCAGTACCGCTAATATCATCCCCGGCGCGGCAAAAGCAAAACTGCGCGTCAACCATGGCCCGGCGCCGCAATCCCTGGGACAGGTACGCGCGCAAACGCATGATGATTGCCTGCTGCTAAGCGCCGACGGCAAAGCCGCCCATGCCTCGCAGCCGGAGGAGGGCGATAATGCCCTGGCCGCCCTGCTGCAGTACCTGGCCGGGCTGGAGCTGACAAACAGCGCTGCCGCCCGCTATATCCGGGCGCTGGCCGAGCTATGCCGCGACAGCCGCTATGGCGCTTCCTTTGGTCTGGCGGCGCAAGACGACTATTCGCGCTTGACCCTCATCCCCTCCATATTGCGCATCGCGCCGGGACAGGGCAGCCTTACCTGCGATATGCGCTTCCCTGTGACGCATAAGGTAGCTGATTACCGCGCCGCGCTCGATGATATTTGCGCTAAATATCAATTGAAACTGGGCTTTTTCGAAGGCCATGAACCGCTGCTTGCGCAAGAGGATGATCCGACCGCGGCGCGGCTGCTCAAAGCCTACCGCGATTTTACCGGCGACCTAAGCGCCCCTTTGGTGATCGGCGGCGGCACTTATGCCAAGGAACTGCCGGGCGTGCTGGCCTTCGGCCCCATCTTCGCCCATACGCCTAATCTCTGCCATCAGGCCGATGAATACATCAGCCGCGAGGATTTGCTGGCCGCGGCTAAAATCTATGCCCGGGCCATCTACGAACTATGCGTTTAGGCTTTACGCCATCAAGACGATCCTCCTGGACGAGGTAGCAAATTTGCAACCGGAGGTTTCAACATGTTACAACTAGCTATTTATATTTTCATCGGCGTCGCAGCTGCCGCCTTATTGGTATATCTTTTTATTCGCGCCGGCAAAAAAGAAGCCGAGGCCTCGCCGCAATACCGCTGGCAAAAAGCGGTGCAAGAATACGGCGACCCGGCCATGATCAATCTCTACCAAAACGCCAAAAGCAATGAGGAAAGGGCGGAGATCGCCTCTTTCGTCAATGAAGCCCTGGACAAAAGGGAAAAAACCCAGGCCGCTTCGCCGACAGAGCAAGCCGAGCCGCTGACGGATGAGGAAGCCTATACCCGGGAATTAGAGCCAAAAGCAGACCCCGGGCCCGCTGAAAAGACGATGGAGATCAAGGATATGCTCGCGGCGCCGGCCTATCAGTTCTGGCAAGAGCCGGCCCTGAAAGAAAACAATGCCGACCCCGCTGAAAGGGCAGCGCAAGACCGCTCCGAACGCGACGAGCAGCCTGATTCCGCCATCTGTCCGGTATGCGGCGAACCCCTGGAAGACGGCTATGATTTCTGTATTTATTGCGGCAAGAAGATCAATCCGGTCGAGCCTGAGCCAAGCGACGATCCTGTCGCGCCGGTGAAAAAACCATCATTCCTGCGCCTCCGCCGCAAAGAGCGGCAAGCCGCCGAGGATGAGCCGCTGCCCCGGCCGGAGCCGCTTTCAACCGATATAGCCGCCGCTTTATGCGCCTTTTGCGGCGAGCAGATGGAGCCGGGCGATACTTTTTGCATCTATTGCGGCTCCGCAGCCACAGGCTTTAAGGAACCGGCGTCCCATACCGGGTTAAACCCCAGGGCAGATGCGGACGGCACAATATCTGGCGCCGGGGCGGAAGAGACGACGGAAGATGAGGACGACTTTGAGACGCCGGCTATTATCGAGCCGGTTTATGGGCGGCGCCATATCGGGCGCGATATTTTTGCTGACTTGCCCGATGAGGACTTAGCCGCGGAAAACAATGCCTGGCAGCCGCATAAGCGCGGGCCTGCCGCGGCGGAGCCGGAGCAGACGCAGGAGCCGCAATATGCTGCTCACGATTATGCGCCCCCGGCGGAACAAGAGCAGCCCGACGCCGGCACGCAAGCAAAGACCGAGCAGGCACGGCCTGATTTCAGCGAGCCGGGCTTTGATGAACCGATAGCCGCAGCAAAGCCGGAGCAGATGCAGGAGCCGCAATATATAGCCCACGACTATACGCCCCCGGCGGAACAAGAGCAGCCCGACGCCGGCGCGCAAGCAAAGGCTGAGCAGGCGCACCCTGATTTTAGCGAGCCGGACTTTGATGAGCCGGCTACAGCGTCGGAGCCGGAGCAGATGCGGGAGCCGCAATATGCTGCTCACGATTATGCGCCCCCGGCGGAACAAGAGCAGGCCGACGCCGGCGCGCAAGCAAAGGCCGAGCAGGCTACGGCGCAGGATGCTCCGGCCGCCAACCCTTTTATGCGGCCCATGGAGCCAACCAAGGAAGCAACGGCCAAACCGCCGGTATCCCTGCAGGAAATACTTGAAAATATGCGCGCTTTGGAAGAAAAAATCTTTGCCGAAGTGGCTGCCGCCGAGCAGGAAACGCAAAATATCCCGCTTGACCCGCGGGTCAAGCCAGTCAAGAAAAACCTCTAAAAACGCATTGTCACCGCAACCGGGCCGCCCTGCCGCCTAATCGGCTTAGCTTGCCCTGCCCGGACAGGCTGATTATGTCTAAAATCACAACGGCGGCAGGTATGAAAACATTGATCGCGCAGAAAATACCTAAAGCATATACTATGCTTAGAATATAAAACCGCTATCAGCCTGAATCAAGAGAACTGAGGTACACCATGACAATCAAGCAATTGCCCGCCCGTGAGGAAATTGAAGACCGCTACAAATGGAATCTGGCCAAAATCTACGCCAACCAGGAGCTATGGCAGGCCGACCCGGAAGAAGTACGCGCGATGCTGCCCGAGGGCGAGAAATTTCGCGGCCGCCTGGGCGACAGCGCTGAAAGCCTGCGTGAATTCCTCATCTGGGAGGAAGAACTATTCCAGCGGCTGGAAAAGGTCTATCTCTACGCCTCGCTGCGCCAGCACGAAAATAATGCCGACCAACAGGCCCAGGCCATGCGCGGCGCCGCGGAATCCCTGGCCGTGGCCGCTAGCACGCTTGTTTCCTTCTTCTCCCCGGAAGTGCTGAGCATACCGGAGGAACGCCTTAATGAATTCCTGCAAGACCCAAAGCTGGAATTATATCAAAAGCTGATTGAGGATATCACGCGCATGCGCAGCCATACCTTAAGCCCGGAACAAGAAAGGCTGCTGGCGGGCGCTTCGGAGATGGCGGGCAGCTTCGACACCATCTTTTCCATGCTCACCGACGCGGATATCGAATTCCCCAAAATCCGCGACCGCCGCGGCAAGGCCGAGCAACTCAGCTCCGGCAATTATGTGCGCTTCCTCCAATCATCCGACCGCGTTTTGCGCCGCTCCGCCTATGAGGGCATGTTCGATACCTTCGGCCGCTACGCCAATACCATTGCCGCGACGCTTGACGCCTCGGTGAAGAAAGATAATTTCTATGCCCGCGCCCGCAATTATGAGAGCGCGCTGGCCGCCTCCCTCGACGGCGACAATATCCCCGAGGAAGTTTATCATCAGCTGATCGCAACGGTGCGCGGCTTCCTGCCCCGCTTTCATGATTATCTTGAGCTGCGCCGCCGCAAACTTGGCCTCACCGAGCTGCATATGTATGATCTCTATGTACCGCTGTACCCGGAGCTAAAAACAGGCTTTAGCTGGGATGAGGCGCAAAGCATCGTACTTGAGGCCCTACATCCGCTCGGCGGGGACTATGTAGCCGAGCTGACGGCCGGCATCGCCGGCGGCTGGGTGGATGTCTATGAAAGCCGCGGCAAAAGCTCAGGCGCTTTTTCTTCCGGCGTTTACGGCACCGACCCCTATATCATGCTCAATTACCAGGATAATCTCAGCAATGTCTTTACTCTGGCGCATGAGGCGGGGCATTCCATGCACTCTTTTTATTCCCGCCGCAGCCAGCCCTATGTATACAGCGATTACCGCATCTTCGTGGCCGAGGTGGCGAGTACGGTCAATGAAAACCTGCTTATGGATCATCTGCTGCGCCATGCCGCGACCCGGGAGGAGCTGAATTATCTCACCAATCATTATCTGGAGGAATTCCGCGGCACTGTCTTCCGTCAGACCATGTTCGCCGAGTTCGAGCTCAAAGCGCATCAACTGGCCCAGGCCGGGGAATCGCTGACCAGCCAAAGGATGAATGAGATTTACGAGGAACTAAACCGCGATTATTTCGGCCCCGGCGTTTTAGTGGACGATCGCATCGCTAAAGAATGGATGCGCATCCCCCATTTCTACCGCGCTTATTATGTGTATAAATACGCCACCGGCTTTTGCGCCGCCTCAGCTCTGGCTCAGGGCATACTTGACGCCGACCCCGCCGTCGCCGCCGCTAACCGCGAGCGCTATTTGCGCTTTCTGGCCGCGGGCGGCAGCCGTGATCCGCTGGAACTGCTGGCCGACGCCGGTGTCGATATGACCACTCGCGAGCCGCTCGTCAAGGCCCTTGATCTTTTCAGCGAGCTGGTGGACTCGCTGCTGCGGCAATGACGGACAGCCTCAATGAAAAACGCGACAAACTCTGCACTATCCTTGACCGCCACGGCAAGCGCGGCCTCGTTGTTTGCTATTCCGGCGGCTGCGACAGCACCCTGCTCGCCGCCATGGCGCGCGAAGCCGGCGTACAGCCGCTTTTGCTGCTGACATTTGCCACACCCACCATCTCCCGCTATGATCTGGAGGCAGCGGCGGATATCGCGGCCGGATTAGGCCTGCAGCAGCGCGTCAGCCGCTTGGATACGCTCCTGCTCCCCGATATGGCTGAAAACAGCCGCAAACGCTGCTATCATTGCAAGCTGGCTCTGTACCGGGAAGCGCTAAGCATTGCCCGGACCGCAGGCTATGGCTGTGTCGCGGACGGCGGCAACGCCGATGACCGCGCAGCTCATCGCCCCGGCAATCAGGCAATAGATGAGCTGGGAATATGTCAGCCGCTGGCTGAGGCGCGGCTGACCAAGGCGGAAATCCGGCTTCTGGCCGCCAGCATGGGTCTGCCCAATGCCGACCGCCCGGCTTCGCCTTGCCTTGCCAGCCGCTTCCCCTATGGCAGCCGCTTGGACACCGAGCTTTTGCAGCGTGTAGAGCAAGGGGAAAGCCTGCTGCGCGAGCTGGGGCTGCGCAATTTCCGGCTGCGCGTCCACGATGATTTGGCGCGGCTTGAAGTTGCGCGGCAGGAAACTGCCGCCGCGCTCCTCCTTGGGGAAACAATCAACGCCGGGCTAAGACGACTGGGATACCGCTACATAACGCTTGATCTGGAGGAATTGGCAAGCGGCAGCTTTGACCGCGTTTAATCAATCTCCGGCGAAAGGAAAAGAAAAGCATGACCAAAATTGCCTATCTGGATTGTCTCAGCGGCATCGCCGGAGATATGCTGCTCGCGGCTTTGCTTGACGCGGGCGCTAATTTGCAATGGATCAAACAACAATTAGCGCTTTTGCCGCTTGAGCCTTGGCGTATGGAACTGAGCCGGGTTAGCAAAGGCGGGATCATGGCGCGGCAACTAGATATCAGCTTTGAGCCGGGACATCATCACCGCGCTTACCGTGATATCCGCGCTCTGCTGGAGCAAGCCGACTGGCCCGAGCCTGCGCCAGCTATCGCCCAACGCTCATTTGCCGCTCTGGCCGAGGCCGAGGCCACGGTACATGGCTGCGCCATCGACGACGTGCATTTCCATGAGGTGGGAGCGCTTGATTCCCTGCTTGATATTTGCGGCGTGGCGCTGGCCCTCGCTGATTTGCATATCGAGCGCGTTTATGTCTCTGATCTGCCCTTGAGCCGGGGCTATGTCGATTGCGCTCATGGAAGGCTGCCGCTGCCCGCGCCTGCCGCGGCGCAGCTTTTGACCGGCTGGCGGCTTATCCCCTCCGATATCCGCGGCGAAACCGTCACCCCCACCGGCGCGGCGCTTTTGCATGGCTGCGCGGCCCGCCAGGAGCAGCCGGCCCTGCTCCTGGAGCGTATCGGCCACGGGGCGGGGCATCATGATTTTCCCGGTCAGCCCAATGTGCTGCGGGTGCTTATGGGCCGCGACGAGAACGCCTGTGCAGACGGCTTAATCGGCGACCAGGTGGATGTTCTGCGCAGCCATATTGACGACGCCAGCGGCGAGCTGTTGGGGCAGCTATGGGATAAAGCCTTTGCTCTTGGCGCGCTTGATATGAGCTATACGCCGCTATTAATGAAAAAAGGCCGCCCGGCCTGGGAGCTGACCCTAATCGCGCCGCCCGGCCGCGGCGCTGAATTCGCCCGGCTGATCTTTAGCCATACAACAACGCTCGGCCTGCGCTATTGCCGCGAAAACCGCTGGCTGCTGCCGCGGCGAAGCGTAAAGGTCGACACTGCCTATGGCGAGATCAGCGTCAAATGCGGCGGCGATACCATCTTGCCGGAAGCGGATGAGGTGGCCGCAGCAGCAGACCGCTGTAAAGTCAGCTTCAAACAGGTCTATGAGGCGGCGCTGGCCGCCTATTGGCAATATAAATAAATCGCTCAAGAAAGGATTCCTATGACCTCGTTTATTTTCGACCTCGACGGAACTTTATCCGATACTATACCATTGATCAAGCAAACTACCAGCCAGGCTCTTGCGCGCTTCGGCTTGAGCGCCTGCGATGAAGAAATCGCCGGCTTTATCGGCATCCCGCTCGTAGTGGTTGGCGAACATTTTCTGGGGGCGGATCGCAAAGAAGAATATATGCAGGCTTTTTTTGAGCATTATCATCAGCATAATAAAGAGGTCAAGGCTTTTCCCGGCCTGCCGGAAATGCTGACGCAATTGCAAGCCAAAGGCGCCAAGCTGGCTATCGCCACCTCCAAACGCCGCCTCCCCGCCTACGATACCCTGGAGATTATCGGCCTGCGGCATTTCTTCCCCGTTGTGGTGCATAGCGAATGCAATTGCGGTTTTAAGCCTGGCCCCGGCCCTGTGGAGCGCGCAATCGCTGATCTGGGCGGCGATCCCGCCCAGAGCTGGTTCATCGGCGACAGCGTGCATGATATCGCCTCCGCCAAGGCGGCCGGTATCAGCAGCGTGGGCGTCACCTGGGGCGTCACAACCAGAGATAAACTAGCGGAAGCGGAACCGGATTATCTCTGCGACGAAGTCGGCGAATTGCATGAGCTGCTGCTGCGGCTGCTGCCGGCCGATTAAGCCGTGCCGCAAACAGGCGCAAAGCCTCCGCGTCAAATCAATGCTTTGCTTATCAGGAGCCGGGCTGTCCGCAGGAATAGCGGTCGCCATGAATTATGCTCCTGTCGCCTTGCCGGGCGCTTGCCAAAAAGCTCAGAAGCTGTCCGGCTTATTCCCATATAAATAAAAACCCGGCTTCCGTAATATTTCCAGGAAGCCGGGTTTTTGATCTGTGATGCATCAGGCTCAGCAATCGCCCTCGCAGAGGCTAAAATTGCTTTTATCCGCGCCGCAATCCGGGCAAACCCAATCATCCGGCAAATCCGTAAAAGCTACGCCATCATTCTCAGCCGGGTCATACACATAACCGCAAATATTGCAAATATATTTTTCCATTATTCAGCCTCCTTATTTATATATGCAGCGCCGCCGGGCGCCGGCTATCATGATCCGCCTGTTTTCTCCGGGCGGGGCAAAAAGGTCTTTTCCGCCTTAGCGCGCTCCAAAGCCTGATCCACCGCTTTTTTCAGCGGCAGCATCTTGGAAATATCGCCGATCATTTCCGCGCCCGCTAGCTTATCTTCGACAAAAAACAGCTTGAGGAAATGGCCGGAAGTCGTATCCTTGCGCGTTGCTCCATCCTCTGCCTCAATATTGCCATAACTCCAGACTTTGGTACCCATCGCATTCATCATATAAGAAGGTTGCTCCGGCTGATAGGTTTTTTCCCCGCCGGCTGCGCAGGCTCCGGCCACGGCGCCCTGAGCCATTGAGGCTGTCCAAAGGCCGTAGACCCTGCCATTGAATTCAGCGCAATCACCGGCCGCAAAAACGTCAGGCAGCGAGGTGCGCATATGGTCGTCCACTACGATAGCACGATTGCAGTGAGCGCCCATATTTTGCGCCAGGCGGAAATCGCTTTTGATGCCGGCGGCAAAGACTACAGCCGCCGCCTCAAAGCCGCGGCCGTCGGCCAAGGTGGCGATACCTTCGCCAATTTCAGCCAGCTCGCCCCTTAAAGCGACGCGAATACCGGCTTTTTCCACGATAGAAAGAAAGAAAATACTGCCTTCGCGATCTAATTGCTTTGCCAGCAGGCGGTCGCCGCGGCCGATGATTACCACCGAGCGGCCTTCGCGCGATAGATGCCATGCCGCCTCAAGGCCGAGTAAGCCGTCGCCCACGATCACCGCCGGGCCGGGATGGCGGGAAATCTTCTCGATGCTGGACAGTGTACGCAGGGCGACCGCATTCTCGCGGTCATTACCGCGGGCCTCGGGAATATTGCCGCGGGCGCCGGTGGCGATGATCAGCTTATCATAATAAAGATAGCTGCCGTCGGAAAACTTGACCATGCGGTTATCATGATTGACCGAGGTGGCGACGGCGTTCACCACCTGAATATCGGATTCCGTGAACCACTGGAAATTACGCACCATCAGTTTGTCCGCATCCAATCCGGAAAAGATTTCGCAAATCCGGGGCCGGTAATAGGGCAAACGCTTTTCACCGCAAATCAGGTGAATGCGCGCCTTGGCGTCGCTTTCCCGCGCGGCCTGCGCCGCGGAAAGTCCGGCGATGCCGCCGCCGATGACGATGATTTTTTGTTCTGCCATGGGCAACCTCCCTGGGTTTATCACTAATTTACCGCCATGTCGCAAACAAGATCCATCAGTAGCTGATGACTGTACCTAAAATATGATTAAAGTCGGCAAGGCCCATTTGCTGAAAATAAGCCATGATAAAGCTGCCGAATGCCAAAGCGGCCACAACTGTGACCACGATCATGATTAAAATTACCAGCAGATAAGCACGGAAAAAATTGCGTTTGGAAGGATTGGCGCGGCCGCCAAAAGCCCAGACAAGAACTAAAATCAGAAAAGTGATGAAGCTGGCGACCGGCGGCAGGACAGTCAGCACCACGGCATTATCGACGAGATTGCCGATAATGGCGGCGGCCACATAGGCCGCGACAGGCAATACCACCAGCAGAATCAATGTCAGCAGCCATTGCCCGGTAGTGACGAAAGGAGCTAAATCATCGTCAAAGAACTGCGGTTCCGCGGTCTCAAAAGGCCCGGCTTGGGGCGGCAACGGCGCCGCCGCTGTTGCCGGCGCCGCTGCTGTCACCGGTGCCGCATCGGCCGACGCATCGGCCGGCGCATCAGCCGGCTGCGCCGCGGCAGCCTCCCCTGCCGCTTCCGCAGTTGCCACATCCGCCTCCTGATTAATCTCGCGTAAATCAGCCCCACAAGCGGGGCAGAATTTATTATTATCGCTCATTTCCGCGCCACAAGACTTGCATTTCATGGAAAGTCCTCCTTTTGTCCGTCACAGGGCCGGCCATTGCCTACCCTGCCGGTAACTATTCTTTGCATAATTCTGTTTTCAATTGCCAAATCCTGCCGCCCGCGTCTTTTTATCCCCACGGCAAAAGCAAAGCGCAAAAAAGGAGCCGTCAGTGACGGCTCCTTAATCTTACGGATCAAATCGATCCAGCCACAGCTATTTGGGGCTTACAGTCCGGGAGTATAGCTGTTGGCAGTGGTTACAGTAATGGTATTGGTGGATGCGCTGTAGGTGAGACCGATATCGAGCATGGCGCAAACCTGGCGCAGGTTAACATAGTTGCTGCCCGCGACATTGTAGGCGACCGGATAAGCGCTCTTGCCGTCTAAGGTGACGATCTGGCTGCTCACCTGGGGATTCTTCAGCTCGATCGGCAGATTGACCGGATTGCTCGGGTCATTGACATAGGCAGTGAGGCTGGTGATGGCCGCGGTATTGGTGGCCAGGGTATAGCCAACATTGAACTGCTTGGTGGTACCGGAGAGGATATACGCCAAGTCGCGCAGTTTAAGGAAGTTATTGCCATTGATA
>JAAYYR010000033.1 GCA_012515255.1 Clostridia bacterium
ACATGCTCCAGCTGATCGACCTCCCGCACGATATAGCTGTGCTTGACTATGGGCTGGGTGATGCCGACGATATCTACTTCCTGAAAGCTGTCGCGGCCCAGCAAAGAAACAGCCACATTGCCTGTAATGGCGACGAGCGGCACGGAATCGAGATAGGCGTTGGCGATGCCGGTGACCAGATTGGTGGCGCCAGGGCCGGAGGTGGCGATGACGACGCCGGTCTTGCCGCTGACGCGCGCATAGCCGTCCGCCGCATGGGCGGCGCCCTGCTCATGAGCTGAGATTATATGCTCGATCCGGTGGCAATTACGATAGAGAGCATCGTAAATGTCCAGCACGGTGCCGCCGGGATAGCCAAAAACGGTTGTTACATTTTGATGGATCAATTCTTCAACCAGTATTTCGGCACCGCTAAGTAACATAGTTTTTCCCCCCTAATCATTAAAAAAGCCTTACAGCGAACGCTGTAAGGCTTTTTAAGTGTTTTTTGACACTTTTATTTTCCCTGTGCAGCGCAATGCAAAGAAGCATTATTAATAATAATGCCTACTAGTACGATTACGATTACGCTAAGCAAGGAAAACATCATGGTATCTCTCCGGGAAAGCAGCGCCTGCGGCGCTTGGCTTGCCAAAAATAAGAATCATTTACCTAATATCTAAACATATACAAAGCGTTTTGTCAATAGTTGGCGTTAAATTTTTTACATCCCCGGGCGCACAAGCGCCTTTTGCCATTCCGCTTCCTGAAAGCCGACCAGAACCAGGTCGCTGCCGATCAGCAATGGCCTTTTGACGAGCATGCCGTCGCTGGCAAGCAGTGCGATCTGCTCCTCATCCGTCATTTGTGGCAGCTTGTCTTTCAGCCCCAGATTGCGGTAGGCGGCGCCGCCGGCGTTAAAAAAACGCCGCAGCGGCAAGCCGCTGAGCTGCTGCCAATCCTTTAGCTCGGCCGCGGCAGGGCGCTCGGTCTTAATATTGCGGTAGTTGTAGCTGATGCCGGAACCATCCAGCCAGGCCTGCGCCTTTTTGCAGGTGCTTCAGCCCGGATAGCAAAGAAACAGCATAGTCAATCCTCCTTCAGTTTCAATCCGATATTGTTTCGGGTTACCGGCGTTTCGGCTTGTATTGGCTGCAGAAAGTCTGTAAATTTGTTTTGGTCGTCTCGCTCAGGTCATTGCGGTTGACGCCCGCGATAGCCCCTTGCAGGGCCAGCAATTTTGCCAGTCCGGCCGATGGGTCTTGGGCGAAGATACGTAGCCAGGCGTCACGGCTGCCGATGCGGCGCAGTTCCTCGGGGCTGGTAATGCCCACTTCATAGAGCTGGCGTTCAAGTTCTTTGCCGATATTAGGCAGCCTTTGCAGTTCTCCCATGCTTTATACCTCCTTGACGGGGATACGCAAAACGGTTTTCAGTTTCTCCGGCGCGATGCGGTTGGGGTCGTTAAGATAGATTTCATGATGCCGCCGCTCCGGGCCGATATCGCTGATAAAGCCGCGGGTAGCGAGATAAGACTCGATTTTGGCGATGGTGGCAGGCTCCTCGTCATAGGGGCCAAGGTGCATGCACTGGACGCATAGGCCCTCCTCAAAGGTACGCAGATGTGCGGCGTCGCTTTCAAGGCCTTTTTTGCGCCGCACTTCGGCCGCTGCCCAGGCGAATACCTCTCCATCAACAAAATCGGGCTGGCGGATCATGGCTATCCAGGCCAGGCCGCTTTTGCGCCCCGCCTTGAAGCCCGGCGTATTATCAGCCATCCACCACAGGCCCTCAAGCGGCGGCACCGTGTATTCATAATAGCCGGCGGGAGCGGCCTGCGCCAGCTTGCTCATCTTAATGGTAAAAGTAAGCGAATAGAGCAGGGACAGGGCTTTTTGGTAGGCGCCGTCCGGCTGGTTGGGGTCGCCTTGGCCGGGTATCATGATAAAGGGCAGGGGCGGCACGACGACCCGTTCCGGCCTTGTCCCCGGCAGATAAAGATATTTATCCCGCTTTTTGAAATCCACTTTATCGCCCATGGAGGTCAACTCCTTATCGGATTGCGGAAGTACTGCCCTTATTATATCAAAAATCTTCGCCTATACAATATGAAAGGCGTAATTCGACTGTGTTTGCGCTATTGCCAAGCTAAATCTATCTTGACATCGCGGGCGGCATAGGATATTATTCTCTAAAGAGATTATGCTGTCGCAAGGATAAATTTTTGGCGATATTTAGCCGGGGGAGTGTTTAGGATACTTAAGATCAAGACCGAAGATGCCATAGGGCAAGTTTTGGGGCATGATATGACGCAAATCATTCCCGGCGTCATCAAGGACGCCCGTTTTCGCAAAGGCCATATCTTGGCGGCGGAGGATATTCCGGTGCTGCTGTCCATGGGTAAAGAACATATTTACGTGTATGAGAAAAAAGAGGGCGTCCTGCACGAGGACGAGGGCGCGCAAATCCTCTGGTCGATGTTGCGCAATCAGCATATCCGCCCCTCTGAAGTCAAAGAGGGCAAAATCGAATGCTTTGCCGCGACTGACGGGCTGTTCAAGGTGGACCGGGATAGGCTGCGCCTTGTCAACAGCGCCGGCGAGATGATAATAGCCACCCGTCATGGCGACACCCCGGTCAAGGCAGGCGACAAGCTGGCCGGCACCCGCATCATCCCTTTGGTAATTGAAGAAGAAAAGCTGCGCCGGGTGCAGGAGGCGGTGGGGGATAAACCTCTGCTGGAGCTGCGTCCTTATCAGATATGTAGTTGCGGCTTGATCGTCACCGGCAATGAGGTGTCCAATGGCCGCATCGAAGATAAATTTACTCCGGTGATCAAAAAGAAGCTGGCAGCCTACGGCGTTGAGATTATTGAGCATCGCCTGCTGGGCGATTGCGATCGGCAGATCACCGCGGCCATCGGCGACATGGCGGCTAAAGGCGTGGAGATGGTCGTATGTACCGGCGGCATGAGCGTTGATCCGGATGATCGCACGCCGCTGGCCATTCGCAATAGCGGCGCCGCCATTGTCAGTTACGGCGCGCCGGTATTGCCGGGGGCGATGTTCCTGCTCTCTTATCTTGGCTCTATTCCGGTGCTGGGCCTGCCGGGCTGCGTTATGTATGCCAAAAGCACGATTTTCGATATCCTGCTGCCGCGCATTCTCAGCCGCGATATGATCACAGCCGCCGAGCTGGCGGGCTTGGGCGAGGGCGGACTCTGCCTTGGCTGCGCTGAATGCACCTATCCCAACTGCGGCTTCGGCAAAGGCCGTTAATTCTGATTTCGCCTTGTGCTGGCCGTTTGGATCATCAGTCCTTGATTTTCTTTTGCAAAAGAAGAAAAACATAAATCAACAAAAGGAGTTGTTGGCAGAAATGAAAAAATTTGCGATTCTGCTGCTGGCCCTGGCTCTGGTATTCTCTTTTGCGGCCTGCAATAATGACGCCGATACCCCGGATGTGGGGGGCGATACCCCTGAAGTCCAGGCGGCAACCATTACCATCGCGGCAGCCGCTTCCCTGGAGCCGGCTTTCACGGGGGCGCTGATCCCCATGTTCAATGAGACTTATCCTCAGATCACGGTGGAAGGCGCCTATGACGCCTCTGGCAAGCTGCAGACCCAGATCGAAGCCGGCTTGGCAGCCGATATCTTCATGTCCGCCGCTACCAAGCAAATGAACGCTTTGGTTGAGGGCGGCTATATCAATGCCGCCGATGTGGTTGAGCTGCTGCAAAACAAAGTTGTGCTGATCGAGGGCGTCGGCCTGCCAAGCGGCGTGACCGGATTTGCCGATATCGCCAATGCCGAGATCATCGCCATCGGCGATCCGGCTTCTGTTCCAGTCGGCCAATATGCTGAGGAGATCTTCGCCAACCTGGGCATTTTGGACGCTGTTTTGGCCAAGGCCTCTCTTGGCACCAATGTCACCGAAGTGCTGAACTGGGTGGGCGAAGGCTCGGCTCAGGTCGGCGTGGTGTATGCCACAGACGCGGCCACCATGCCGCAAAAAGTGGCTGTTATCGCCGAAGCTCCCGAGGGCTCGCTGGCTACCCCGGTGATTTATCCCATCGCCATGCTGGCCGGGAGCGCCAATGCCGAGGCGGCCGCCCTTTTTGTGCAATTCCTGCAAAGCGATGAAGCAATCGCCGTTTTTGAGAGCTACGGCTTCTCCTCCAATCTTTAAGCCGTAAGCGCGTAGGCAGGGCGGGGCTGCCTGTTCCGGACGGCCCCGCCGCTTTTTCTCAAGGATATTATGATGAGTGTTGATTTATCACCGATCCTTATTTCGATCAAGGCGGCCGGCCTTTCAATCATCTTCACTTTCTTCCTCGGCATCCTCGCCGCCCGCGGCGTGATGGCAATCCGCCGGGAGAAGGTCAAAGCAGTGGTCGATGCCCTATTGACATTGCCATTGGTGCTGCCGCCCACGGTAGCCGGCTTTTTTCTGCTGTATATTTTCGGCGTGCGGCGGCCAATCGGCGCTTTTTTAGTCGAGTTCTTTGGCTGGCGCATAGCTTTTTCTTTGAGCGCAGCGGTGCTGGCCGCCATGGTCATGAGCTTCCCTTTGATGTATCGCTCGGCGCGCGGCGCTTTCGAGCAAGTAGATCAAAATTTACTGTATGCCGCCCGTACCATGGGGATGAAGGAAAACCGCATTTTCTGGCGCATCATCTTGCCGCTAGCGGCGCCCGGCGTCGCGGCAGGCGGCGTGCTGGCCTTTGCCCGCGGCTTGGGCGAATTCGGCGCCACGGCGATGATCGCCGGCAATATCGCCGGCAAGACGCGCACCCTGCCCCTGGCGGTCTATTCCGAGGTGGCAGGCGGCAATATGGACGCCGCTTACCTTTATGTCGGTATTTTGGTCGCTGTCTGCTTTCTCGTGGTGATAACGATGAATTATTTTACCGTCAAGCAAAATCGCTATAAACGGAGCGCTTAAGCCATGGCCCTTGAGGTAGAGATCAAAAAAAAGCTCAAAGGCTTTACTTTGGATATAGCGTTCAGCTCCGAGCAAAAGCTGGGCGTCTTGGGGTCATCCGGTTGCGGCAAGAGCATGACCTTGAAATGCATCGCCGGCGTTATCCGGCCGGATAGCGGGCGCATCGTGCTCAATGGCCGGGTGCTTTTTGATTCGCGCCGCGGCATTGATCTGCGGCCACAGCAGCGCCGCGTTGGCTATTTGTTTCAGAATTACGCGCTTTTTCCTCATATGACGGTAATGGAGAATATCGCCTGCGGCCGGGGCATTCCGGCTAAAGAGGCGCTTCATGATTCGCGCATTAAAGAGGTGATCAGGCTTTTACGTTTGCAAGGACTGGAAGAACGCTATCCGCTGCAGCTTTCCGGCGGCCAGCAGCAAAGAGTGGCTTTAGCGCGTATCCTGGTCAGCCAACCGGAGATCGTGCTTCTGGACGAGCCGTTTTCCGCTTTGGATGAGTATTTGCGGGAGCAGTTGCAATTGCAGATGGCGGAAATCCTTGACCAATGGGGGGAAAACGTCATCTTGGTCACGCATAACCGCGATGAGGTCTATCGGCTTTCCGAGCGACTAGCGGTGATGGAGGGCGGCCGCATCATCGGCGAAGGCGGAACCCGGACTTTATTCGCCAGGCCGCAGCGCACCCAGATTGCCCGGCTTACCGGCTGCAAGAATATC
>JAAYYR010000034.1 GCA_012515255.1 Clostridia bacterium
AGGCGGCGCAGCGGTTTGAAAAATTAATTTTGGAGGTGGCGGGGAATGCTTGAGCTGCTATTGAAAGGAGCCTTGCTGCTGTTTTCAATCTCTATAGCCCTGTTCCTGTACCGGGTCATCAAAGGCCCCACGGTTCCTGATCGCGTCCTTGCCATGGATACGCTTGGCATCAATCTATTGGCCGCGATGGCGATTTTATCCGTACTGCATAAAGCATATGCTTTTTCCGAGGTGATACTGCTATTTGGGATATTATCCTTTATCGGCACCGTAGCCTTTTCCAAGTTTATCGAAAGAGGGGTTCTAATTGACGATGATTGCGAAAAGAGGGGTTGATTGACGATGATCGCGATAGGTGAAATATTGGCGGTGATCCTGATTGTCCTCGGCAGCATCATCAGCTTATTAAGCGCCATTGGCATGGTGCGCTTTCCCGATATTTATAATCGGGCCCATGCGGCGTCCAAAAGCTCCGCCTTGGGAGTGCTTTGCGTTTTGTCGGGGGCGTTTTTATATTTTGCCTTTGTCGACGGCCTGATCAGTATCCGCCTGCTTTTAGGTATTTTCTTTGTTTTCCTCACCGCCCCCGTCGCCGCTCATATGGTATGCAATGCCGCTTACCGCTCAGGAGTCCGGCTCCACGGAGAGGCGCCATATGATGATCTCAAGGAAGTTTTGGCCAGGGAATTACAGGCCGGACAAAAGAGCCGCCCTGACTAAGACACACACTAATTGCGCCGCCGCCCCATAAGCTATAAAGAAAGCTGTCAAGGGGGCGGCAGGATATGATTTCTATTTTATCGATTGACGGCGGCGGCATCCGCGGCCTTATCCCGGCCACATATCTGGTGGAAATGGAAAAACGCCTGGGGCGGCCGATCTGCCAGCTTTTTGATCTGATCGCCGGCACCTCGACCGGCGGCATTATCGCCGCTACGCTGACCTTAGCCGATGGGCATGGCCAACCGAAATACACGGCCGAGCAGATCGTCGCCGCTTATATGGAGAACGGGCCGGCTGTTTTCCACCGCAGCGGACTGCGCCACGTGCTGACCTTGGGCGGCCTGACGCGGCCTAAATATTCGCCGCACAGCCTGGATATGATGCTTGAGCGCTATCTTGGCACAAAGCGGCTGCATAGCACGCTTACCGAGATTTTGGTCACCGCCTATGATATGGCCAGCGCCACGCCCTGGTTTTTCAAGACCAGCTTTGCCCAAAAGCACCATACAGCGGTTGACGACCCGCTGCTGACGCAGGTAGTACGCGCCACCACAGCGGCGCCCACCTATTTCCCGCCGCTGCCGCTAGCCGGGCATTGCCTGGTGGACGGCGGCGTTTTTGCCTCCAACCCGGGCCTTTGCGCCTATGCCCAGGCGCGCAAAACCTATCCGGGGGAACAAGATGTTTTCATCGTCTCGCTCGGTACCGGATTGCTGACCCATAACCGCCCCTGCGCCAAAATCTATAACTGGGGCATCATTGATTGGGCAGTGCCGATCAGCGATATCATGCTCAACGCGTCCAGCGCCACGGTTGATTATCAGCTGCAGGCGCTGGTCGGGCGGGAAAACTATGCCCGCTTTCAGGTGCAACTGCCCCCGGAGTCGGCGGCGATGGACGACGCCAGCGAAGAAAATATGCAACGCCTGGTAGCGCTAGCTGAGTCGAGCATCAGGCAGCAAAAAGCGAGCCTGGACCGGGTATGCGATGTATTGTCCCGGCGATGATGCGCGGCAAGTCCGGACGGACGGCTGATTTTCTCATTCAGCGCCCGGATCAGCCATTTGCGCGGCGCTGATGCTATAGACGAGCAACAACTGCAGCCGCCGCTTTAACGCGCCCCGGCCTTATCCTCAAGATAATCCCAAAAAGCATTGGCCATATTCATTTCCGAAAAGGCAAAGGCCACGTTTGGCGCATCGGATTTAATCATCAAAGCACCGAGGCTTCCCTTGCCGTAGAGCAGCAGATTGGGCGGAACAGCCTTGCTGGTAATATAGCGGTAATTATCCTTTTCAGCCGCCAGCCTGCGTATATTATGCCAATGAGCCTGTAGCTCCTGCTGTGTATAA
>JAAYYR010000035.1 GCA_012515255.1 Clostridia bacterium
AACGCAGGAGCGGGCGATAAAAGCTGTCGGCGGCAGCTCCTGATACAGCTCTTTTAGCATCGCGGTCACCGTCTCCAGGGGACGGCCAGCCGAAGGCCGGTAGCGGTCAAAGAGCAGCCTGCCCGCATCGTCCGTCAAAGCCAGCTTCGATGTTGTGCTGCCGGCGTCAACGCCGAGATAGAGCGGGCCGGACGCTTGCGCAAGTGGCGCGGTGGGGATGGCTTGCGCGGCGTGGCGCAAGCGGAATGCGGCTAAATCCTGCTCGCTCTCAAACAGCGGCGGCAGCAGCCGCTTGGGGTCGAGCCGGCGGTCATTGAGCCGCGGCAGGCGCGAAAGCAGCTCTTCGCCGCTGAGAGCCTGGCTAGGGTCTGCGGAGAGCGCGGCGCCGCGGGCAATGAAGACCTGCGCCTGCTCCGGCAGCAGAGTTTGCTCCGGGGTCAGATTAAGGGTTTCGCTGAAGCGGCGGCGTAGCTCAGGCAGGAAATGCAGCGGCCCGCCCAAAAAAGCGACGCGGCCGCGGATTGGCTTGCCGCAGGCCAGACCGGATATGGTCTGGTTGACCACGGATTGGAAAATAGAGGCGGCGATATCCTCTTGCGCCGCGCCTTCATTCAAAAGCGGCTGGATATCGCTTTTGGCGAAAACGCCGCAGCGCGAAGCAATAGGATATATGGTCTGGGCGCGGGCGGCAAGCGCGTTTAAGCCGTCGAGATCCGTATGCAGGAGCGAAGCCATCTGGTCGAGGAAAGCCCCCGTGCCGCCGGCGCAGGAGCCGTTCATCCGCTGCTCAGGGCTGCCCTCCAGATATGTAATCTTGGCGTCTTCGCCGCCCAGCTCGATCGCTACATCAGCCTTGGGCAGAAGCAGGCGCAAAGCCGTGAGCCCGGCGACCACTTCCTGGATAAAGGGCAAGTCAAGCAGGGCGGAAGCCGCGATACCGGCGGAACCGGTGATCATGAGCGAGACGCGCTCCTCCCCAAAATCGGCGAGCGCTTCTTGCATCAGCTCTGCGATGGTGCGACCGACATCGGCATAATGGCGGCGGTAATCGGCGCGCAGCAATTCGCCCCGCTGATTCAAAATGGCAATTTTTACTGTTGTGGAGCCGATATCCAGACCGGCGCGGTAAATAGGCATATTTCTTGACCAAAACACAACACGTTGTCTTTTTTCTTTCTATAGTATATAATTATATATAAATTTTTTCTTCATTCCTACCGACAATTTTATCTCAGATGTCGGTTTTTGGAGCAAAGCCCCTGCTCCCTCACTAAGGACCGCCTATGGAACGCATTAAAAAAACTGATTCGCGCAAGGTGCTGCAGACTAAAAACCGCATCAAGGAAGTGTTCCTTGAACTATGCGCTGAGAAGCCCCTAGATAAAATCAGCATCAAGGAGCTGACTGCTTTGGCGCAAATCAACCGCAGTACTTTTTACGCCCATTTTCACGATATCTATGATCTTAAAGACCAGGTGGCGGCGGATTTTTCCCGGACGATGCGGGAAAGAATCTTTCCCGTGATCATTGATATCGCCTCTGGCGTGGATTTTACGGAAAACAGCTATCAGATCATCGACGTTTATGAGCAGTACCGAACCTTTTTCCGCGCTTTTTTACTCACGAACCGCGATGAACAATTGGTGGACAGCGTCAAAGAAACCGCCCGGGAGACATTGCTGCAGCGCTTTGCCGGCATGGGCGTCGAGCCGCCGCAGCATCTGGAGTATATGCTGGAATATCTGCTTGGCGCTCAGCTGGCGCTGCTGGCCCGCTGGGTGGGCGAGCCTGAACCGCCGCCGGTGGAGGAATTAGTGGCGCTGGTAAAAAGGCTTAATTTCCAAGGCCCGGTACACTGCCTGTTCGGGGTCTAGGAGAAACGGCCGCCGTCATAATCATAAATCCCCCGCTTGAATAAGCGGGGGATATGCGCGCTTTGAGGCTGATCGCGCGGGCGGCCTTATTTATCGTAGCAGGCGAATACCTGAGCCACCCGGCTCTTATCGCGGTCGGGCGCCAGCAGCGATACGAGCGGAACAAGGATCAAACCCAGCACCATCGTGATTGCGCCGGCATTGATCGGCGAAGCGATATAATGCAGGAATAAATTAGAAACCGTAATGCCGACGGCCATGATGAAGCAGGCCCAAATCGCAGCCCGGCTTGTCCGCTTCCAGTAAAGGCCGTAGATGAGCGGCGCCAGGAAAGAACCGGCCAGGGCGCCCCAACTGATACCCATCAGCTGGGCGATGAATGTAGGCGGATTGAGCGCGATATATACCGAAACAAGGATAAAGACGACGATCAGGCCGCGCAGCCAGCGCAATTGCGCCCGCTCCGAAAGCTCCTTGACCAAAGTCCCGCGGATAAAATCAAGCGTCAGGCTGCTGGAGCTTGTCAGCACCAGGGAAGCCAGCGTTGACATGGAAGCTGAAAGCACCAGCATGATGATGAGGCCGACCACCAGATTGGACAGGCCGGAGAGCATATGCGGCACAATGCTGTCATAGGCGACCCGGCCCGCGGCGTCATAAAGGGCCGGGCTGTCATAAAGCCGGGCAAAGCTGCCCATAAAATAGGAGCCGCCGGCGACGACCACGGCAAAGAAGGTGGAGACGATAGTGCCGGTGCGGATCATCTGCTCATTGCGGATAGTGTAAAATTTATGTACCATTTGCGGCATGCCCCAGGCGCCAAGCGAGGTCAAAACAACGACGCCCAGCAAATTAAGCGGGTCTGGCCCGAGGATGCTGGCAAAAGCTCCGCTCTGGCCGAGCGTCGGCGCCAGATCGCTGTCAAACAGTGACAGCCGCCCTATGGCGCTGACCAGGCCGCCCTGCTGGTCTAAAACCGACCAGACCACAAGGACAATGCCAAACAGCATGACAATGCCCTGGATAAAATCATTGATCACCGTCGCCAGATAACCGCCCAGCACCACATAAGCGCAGGTGAAGATAGCCATGGCAATAACGCACCAATAATAAGGCACGCCAAATGCCATCTCAAACAGCACAGAAAGCCCCTTATACACCGAGGCTGTATAGGGGACAAGAAAGACAAAGATGATCGCCGAGGCCGCCACTTTCAGCGCCTGGGAATCATAGCGGCTGCCGAAGAACTCCGGCATAGTGCGCGAGCCCAGAGAATGCGTCATGGAGCGGGTGCGCCGCGCCAGCACCAGCCAGGCCAGCAGACTGCCGATCAGGGCATTGCCAATGCCGATCCACACCGAGGACAGGCCGTACTTGAAGCCAAACTGCCCGGCATAGCCGACAAAGATCACCGCGGAGAAATAAGTGGTGCCATAAGCAAAGGCCGTCATCCACGGCCCCATATTGCGGGCCGCCAGGACGAAACCGTCCACGGACGCAGCCTTGTTGCGGGCATAAATGCCCACGCAAACCATAATCGCGAAAAACCCGATCAGTAAAGCGATCTTGATTGCCATATTCAGTTACCTTCCATTCTACCGTATTGCCTCAGTCAGACGCTGGGCTGCGCCGGGGCTTTTGTCTGCCCGGCATACTACCGTTCTACCGCATACTTAAACCGTAAGTTACATGAGGAATTTTAACAGATGGCAGGGATTTTGTCAATGAGAGCAAATATTACAAGTATAGAAAATTGCAGCATCTCTCAAAGGAGGGGCAGCCATGGACAATAAGCTGTCCTGCAAGACGCGCGTCACCCTGCGCGCGGCAGGATCTCATGAAGGGCATGGCTTCGGCCGCGGCATCGAAATGCTGCTGGTCGGCGTGGATCAACACGGCTCCTTGAACCGCGCCGCCAAAGAGCTGGGCATGGCTTATTCCAAAGCCTGGAATATCCTGCGGCTCGCGGAGCAGGAGTTCGATCTGCAGCTGATTCACCGCGAAGGCGCGCATGGCT
>JAAYYR010000036.1 GCA_012515255.1 Clostridia bacterium
ATAAAGAAGAAAGCTTCCGCAGTGTTTTGGAATTATTACTGCTACTAAATGAAGCTCTCTCCTGTGAACCACCGGCCAAGAACCAGAAACCCTTTGCTTAAGCGCCGCCGCCAACTGCCCGTTCTCATGAGAACGGGCTTACTTATGGCCAGACCCGGTCATCCGGATGAGTTTTTATCCGGTTAAGAAAGGAATTTATGCGTGCAAGCAAAAAAAAAACTTATGGCATTAGCCGCAATCATCTTTGCTCTTAGCACCGTTTTATGTGCGGCGGTGGCATGGCGGGAATTTGCCGTCTCGGAACGCATCGCCACTTATATCGAAAACCGGCATGCCGCCAAAGCGCCCGGCATTGCAGCCAATACGCCGAAGGAAGAATGGCCTAGCTGGGTAGCTGAATATGTAGCGCGGCAAATTGCTGCGGCGGAAGCAGCCCATGCAGAAACGCAAGCCATACAACCGCCAGAGATCCTTCCGCAGTACGCCGCGCTTTACGCCGAGAACTCCGACCTTGTCGGCTGGCTGAAGCTGGACGGTACCAAAATCGATTACCCGGTGCTGCAAAATAAACAAGACCCGGAATATTACCTGCACCGGGGCTTTGATAAAAACTATCTTTATGCGGGAGCGCTGTTTTTGGACGCTAAAAACGATATACTCCTACCCTCCGCTAATTTTCTTATCTATGGCCATAATATGAAGAATGGCAGCTATTTCGGCCAACTTCCCAAATATCTTGACCGGGCATTCTTCGATCAGCAGCCCATTTTTCAATTCGACACCATCTATGAGACCGGCGATTATGAGGTGATCGCCGTGGTGCTGACCAAAATTTATAATCAAGATGAGGATGCTTTTAAGTATTATAAATGGGCGCTAATCGATAATGAGGCGGATTTTAATTATTATGTGGAGAACATGAAGGCGCTTTCAGTTTACGATACCGGCAAAAGCGCTGTCTGGGGAGAGCAACTGATTACCCTTTCCACCTGCTATTACCAAACGGAAAATGGACGTTGCGTTGTTGTCGGCCGTAAAATTGATTAGCAAGCAGCCCATCTTGACCATCCGCAGATAAATAGTCCCGCCTTTAAGGCGGGACTATTTATCCGGGGTTGCAAAGCCTTTACAAAAACTTCAACGCGCTACCCTAACGGCAGTGCATCCCGGCATGCCTAAGCAATGGTGATGATCAAGGCGCCGCAAGTTTTGCTATCTAACGGAGCAAGCGCCCCAAATCGCTCTTCGATGATTGCATCGTTATAGCTTTAATTCCGCTCATTCTGCAATGCCAGATAAAGCGTCTCCGGCTTGATCAGTGGCGTATTGAATTCCAATCCGGTCGCGTCGGCAATCGCATTGACAATCGCCGGCGCGATGCTGTTATCAGAGGGCTCGCCCACGCCTTTAGCGCCATACGGCCCAAGCCCTCCCCTGCTCTCGACAATGATAGTCTCAATATCCGGCACATCGGCGGCCGTAGGGATAAGATAGGTGGCAAAGCTATTGGCGCGCGTGATGCCCTGCTCCCAGGCTAAATCTTCCCTAAGCCAGCCAAGATTATAAGCCGTGCCGCCCTCTAGCTGGCCCTCGACAGAATTGCGGTTGACAGCCTTGCCGCAGTCGATGGCCGCCACGATGCGCAGCACCTGATAATCGCCGGTCGCCTCGTCTACCGCCACTTCCACACCGTGGCAGGTATAGGTCATATCGGGCAGTATCTGTCCCTTAATATTATTAAGATCCGGCACCTCGGTGAAAGGCGCATTGAACTGCCCTTCCGAGAACAGCTCGCCGCCTTCATTGGAAACATGAGCCACCACGGCAACAAAATCCACGTTTTTGCCCGGATCAGGCCCATAGTAGATTTTCTTGTCGGCAAAGACTAAATGGCCAAGGATATGCTCTATATCGGGACGCCAGATATAGCCGGTGGCCGGATTTTGCGGCCACTGATTGTCGCGGATAATCGCGGCCGCTTTACGCGCCAGACGCTCTTTTAGCGGCTGTACTGCGGCTAAGCAGGCATTGCCGCTCATATAGAGCTGGCGGGTGGCGGTGGTTGTACCGCAAAGGGGCGTCATATGGGTGTCCATGATCAGCGGCCGCACATCCTCGATCCCCAGACCCAGTTCTTCGGCGACGATCTGCGCCAGCACGCTGCTTTGCCCGCCGCCCAGGTCAGGCACGCCGGCGCGCAGGGTAACGCTGCCGTCCAGCTCGATGCGGATGCCGATGCGGCTGATATCATGGAGGAAGCACAGCCGGCCATAGCCCATCATACCGCAGGCAATGCCGCGGCCCACTTTACGGCCATCGGGCAGTCGCTCGGGTTTGGGCGTTTGATTGAGCTTATCCCAGGTTTGCTGCAGTAATTGATCCAGCGCCACATGTCCCAAAGGAACAAAGCCTGTGGCCAGCGGATCGCCATTACGCAGCAAATTTTTTCTGCGCAGCTCATAGGGGCTGATACCAAGCCTGCGCGCTATACAATCCATCTGCCGCTCATAGCAAAAATTGACCTGCGGCACGCCAAAGCCGCGGTTGGCCGAGCTAAAAGTATTATTAGTGAAAGCGGATACGCTCTCACAGCGTAAATTAGCGATATTATAACAGCCGCTGCCATTGATCGTGGCGTACATCTGTACCCAGGGGGTGAGGTAAGTGTGGCCGCCGCCGTCCATGACGATGCTGACCTCCTGAGCCAGGATAAAGCCATCGCGGTCAACGCCTGTTTTATAATGCAGATACATGGGATGCCGCTTGGAATGCGCCTCAATGCTTTCCTCCCGGCTCCAGACCATTTTCACCGGCTTGCCGGTCGCCTTGACCAGTAGCGCGAGATAGGTTTCCACCGTGATATCTTCCTTGCCGCCGAAGCCGCCGCCCATCGGCACGCTCATATTGCGCAGCTTGGTATGCGGTAAGCCCAATACTTTGGCGATAGTGCGGTAATGCTCCAGCACCTGCGTGCCGACTCTCAAAGTGATGCCGCCGTTTTCATCCGGCCAGCCGCTCCCGGATTCTGTTTCCAGATAAGCATGCTCATGCGGGGAAGTATAATAATCGTTTTCCACGATAAGGTGGCATTTTTCCCAGGCTTGTTCTAGATCGCCCTGCTCGACCCGGGTGCGCATGATCACATTGCTCGCGTCCTCGCTGGAAACAAGATATGCGTTATCCAGGATTGCCTCACGCGGGTCAAATACACCCTCCTGCGGCTCATAGTCTACCTCAATCAGGGCGCAGGCCCGCTCCGCCAGTTCCTCGCTGTCCGCGGCGACAAGAGCGATGGCCTCGCCCTTAAAGCGGATTTTGCCGCCTACCTCCGCGAGCACCTTATACAGCCCCTCGAAACCCGCGCCCACATCGCGCATCTGGCCGAATTTGGTCACATCGCGGTTGTGCGGCACATCCGCCGCCGTAAGCACGGCGCGCACTCCGGGCAAAGCTTTTGCGCGGCTGGTGTCGATAGCGCGTAAGATTGCCGCGGGATATTTACTGCGCAGCACTTTGCCGTGGAGCATACCGGGCAGCGCCCAATCGGCGGAATATAATTGCTCGCCCTTAGCCTTGGCCCAGGCGTCATGACGCGGCACCCGCTCCCCGACCAGCCGAAAATTACTACTCTTGAGTGTCGTCATCAGCCACACACCTCGCTTTCCAGCTCGGCTGCCACTTCATAAACCGCGTCGATGATTTTCTGATAGCCGGTGCAGCGGCAGAGATTGCCTGACATGGCGCGGCGGATTTGCTCGCGGTCGGCCCGGCCGTCATGGCGCAGATAATCGCCGGCCGCGATGATCATACCCGGCGTGCAGAAGCCGCATTGAATGGCTCCATGCTCGACAAAGGCTTTTTGTAACCGCGACGTTAGCCGGTCATGGCCGCCCAATCCCTTAATCGTCCGCACCTCATGTCCATCGCAGTTCATGGCGAGGATAACACAGCTTTTAACCGCGATACCGTCCAGCAGCACAGTGCAGGCGCCGCAATCGCCTTGCTCACAGCCGCATTTGACGTCAAAATAACCATTATCGCGCAGCAGGTTGAGCAGGCTGCTATGCGCGGCCGTATGTAATACCCGGCTTTCGCCGTTGATTTTAAGGCTGATTTGCAGCGTCCCGCTCATGCCCCCGCCCTCCCTTCGTCGGCGCTTTTTTTGCCGGCAAAAACTTCATCCGCGCAGCCGCCGCAGGCGCGGGCAATAGCTCTTTGCATTAAAACCGGAGCCATGGCGCGACGGTAGACAGCGCTGGCCCGAATATCGTCTATCGGCGAGATATCCCACACCAGGGCTTGCGCCAAGGCTTCGGGATCGATATGCAGCGCTTGTTTGCCCAGCAGAAATTGTTCCGCGTGCAGACAGCGCACCGGGCGCGGGGCGACCGAGCCCATGGCCAGCCGAATCTCGCTGATGCTGCCGTCGCGCACGCGCTTCACGGCCGCCGCCGCGGTGGCAATAGAGATAGCCATAGCATTGCGCAAGCCCAGCTTATAAAAAGCCGAGCGTGCATTGGCTGCGAACTCCACCGAGGCGATCAATTCCCCAGGCTCCAAAGCCGTATGGTTGACGCCGAGAAAAAAATCCGCCAACGGCAGCTTTCTTTTGCCGCCCTTTTTTAGCAGCAGCAGATCAGCGTTTAGAGCCAGCAGCGGCGGCGCCAGATCAGCCGCTGGCGAGGCATAGGCGAGATTGCCGCCTACAGTAGCGGAATTACGGATTATCGGGTCGGCAAATACTTGCGCCGCCATCCATAGGGCAGGAGCCTTTGCCGCCAGCAACTGCGAGACGGCAATCTCGCTGATTTTGGTCGCGGCGCCAATAATAATTTTTCCCCGGCTGAAACGCAGCCCCTGCAATTCGGCAATATCGCTGATGCCGATTAATTCCCGATCATTAAGCCTGCCGTTGCGGATATCCACCATCACATTGGAACCGCCCGCCACCGGCAAGGCATGCTCGGCGAATTCAGTCAATAATTGCTGCACCGATTTAAGATCCGGCGCTTTATGGTAGGCAAAGTCCTTCATACCGGCTACCTCTTTTATTCGCCGCGCATCTTGGCCGCGGCGTCCATTACTGATTTGATCATAGCTACATAACCGGTGCAGCGGCAATAATTACCGCGCAAATAATCTTTGATCTCGGCCTCGCTTGGGTCATCATTTTCCCGGAGCAAAGCAGTAGAGGTAATAACCATGCCCGGCACGCAAAAGCCGCATTGTACGGCGGAGTTATCAAGAAAAGCCTGTTGTACGGGATTAAGCTGATCGCCGTCGGCCAGCCCCTCCACCGTGGTGATATCCCAGCCGTCAGCCTCTACCGCCAAGACGAGACAAGAGAGCACACTCTCGTCGCCGTGCAGAATACTGCAGGCGCCGCAATCGCCGACGCCGCAGCCATATTTGCTGCCGGTGAGATAGAGCCGGTCGCGCAACACGTTCAATAGCAGCTCATTGCTTGCTACCGTCAGTTCATGCTCTTTGCCATTGACTGTAAGATGAATCAGATGCTTACTCATTTCAGCTCACCTCCCGCATTACGCCAAGCCAGACGCAGTCCTTCCTCCACCAGCACACTACTGATAGCGCGCCGATATTCCTGGTTTGTACGCAAATCGCTGATCGGTTTAAGCGCCGCTTTAACCATTTGCGCCGTCTTAGCAATCAATTGCTCATTCATCTCTAGGCCGGCCAGGCCTTCGCTGATTTTCTGTACATAGAGCGGCAGCGGCGCTACAGAACCCATAGCAATGCGGCAACGCTTAATAAGCGTTCCGTCCCGCTCAATGAAAACACCGAGGCTGATCTTCGCTATATCCGGTTTAACCCGCGATTTCTTGATGAAGGCAGCGCCGCTGTCTGCGGGCGGCACAGGCAAGGCAATATTTACCAGCATTTCGTCTTTTTCCAATTCTGTTTCCCCAGGCCCGCGGAAAAAGTCTTCAAGCGCCACGATCCGCTTGCCGCGCCGAGACTGCAGTGTCAGCGCCGCTCCATAGCAGATTGCCGGGATTGCGCTGTCAGCCACAGGGCTGGCATTGCAGATATTGCCGGCCATGGTACCCCTATTGCGCACGCTGGTCGCGGCCATGGCAAGGATAGCTTCGCGCTGCGCCGGGAAAAGCCGGCTCAAGTCCCCGTTTTTAGCGATCTGATTGAGCGTAGCCGTGGGGCCGATGCAAAAAGCGCCGTTAGCAGTGCTTCCGCATTGCTTTTCGTCGCAAAGACAGGCATAGTTCAGTTCTTTAATATGCTTGATGTCCATAACATAGTCCACATGGCTGATTGTCCCCAGCTTCATGCGGAGCAGCAGATCGGTGCCGCCGGCAAGTATCTTCACGGCTTGTTTTTCGGCGAGGATTTGCAGTGCCTCAGCCAGCGTTGTTGGCGCAAGATAGGCAAAATCACTAAGCAGTATCCGTGAGCCCATGCTATTTCACCGCCTTTTTTTGGATTGCCTGTAATACGATTTCCGGCGTAATCGGCAGCCGATAAAAACGGATGCCGATGGCGTTATAGATCGCATTGGCAATGGCCGCCTGCACCGAAGCGATAGCCGACTCGGCGATGCCCTTGGCGCCAAAAGGCCCGGTCGGCTCATAAGTGTCGGTGTGGCGCACCAAGACATTCTCAATTAGCGGCATCTCGCTGCTGGTCGGCAGCTTATAATCGGCAAGCGCGCCATGATTGAGCAGCTCGCCGTCCTTAACCGGCTGCGAGGTATATATTGGTTCGCTTGCTGCTTGCGGCTTAGTCGTAAAACCGCCTTCTTCATTCATGGTCAAATTCTCGTACAGCGTATAGGCCATGCCGCGGCCAAAGGAGCCGATCAGCTGGCCGCCGAACAGCTCAGGGTTGACCACGGTACCGCAGTCGCCGTAAATCAGCACCTTCGGTATAGTGATCTCGCCGGTCAGCGTATCGACCGCCACCTCGACAAAATGGGTGGTAAAGCATGGCGGGCAGTTTTTCTGCCTGTAGCTGCCGGCATATTGTAGCGTACCCCAGCTATTGATCTGCGCTTGCCTTGCTATCTCCCCCACGGTCATCTGATTGTCACGCAGGCCCTTAACATAGACCACGCCCTGTCCCAAATCATCATCGCGCACCAGCTCCAGGTTTTCCGCATGCTCGTTCAGCAGCCGTCCGGCTGTTTCCAGCAGCTTTTTACGTACCTCGAGCGCCACATGATAAGCTGCGCCGCCGCCGCAATATACGCCTCGCGTGGCATGGGTACAGACATCATAGGCGGTGCTTTTGGTATCGGTGGGCGATAAGCCGACCCGCTGCAGCGGTACCTGCAGCACTTCGCTGACAAATTTGGCGATCGCGTCCCAGGTGCCGCCTCCTAAATCCATAACCGGCGTCACCACGTCTACTGAGCCGTCCTCATTGATCTTAATAAAGGCGGAGCTATAATCAATAACCTCGCCTTCTTTCGGGCCGCCTGTGCCGGAGGTATGGAAGCCGCGCGCCACCCCCAAGCCATGGCGGATGCGTCCCTGCTTATCCGTATGCCTGCCGCGCCCGCTCCAGCCCATGATTTCCCTGCCCTTGAGCAGCGATTCCTCCACGCCGCAGCTTTTGATGATCGTGCGGATGGTCGGCCCTTGCCCCCAAAATTCATGGCCTACGCCGCGGTAATTCTTGAGCCGGAACTCGATGGCGTCAAAGCCCATCTCCCCGCTGATGATATCGATCATGCTCTCGATGGCGAAATTGGTCTGCGGGTTGCCGTAGCCCTGCATGGCACAGCAAGGCGTCTTATTGGTATAGACAGCGGTGCCGTGGAAGCCGATATTGCCGCCGTATTGATAGAGCGAGGCGAACCAGCCGGCGACACAGCCGAGGAAGGGCAGCGGCTGTACCTGATGCGCGCCAAAATCAACCAAAGCGCTTAGCTCGGCCGCAGTGATCATGCCCTCATTGGTCACGCCCATTTTGACATGAAAACGCACCGGGTATTTTTGATGGCTATAGAAATCCTCCTCGCGGGAGGAAATCAGCTTAACCGGGCGGCGGGCTTTAAGCGCCAGCGCCGCGCAAATCGGCGTCACTGTATTAACCTGAATCGAGGAGCCAAAAGCCCCGCCGATGGCGATTTTTTTAACGTTGATTTTGGAGAGCGGCAGATTAAGCGCGCGCCCCAGCAATTGCCGGTTACCGTGGATGGACTGGGCAGTGGCCCATACCGTGATGCCGCCATCCGGCTCCGGCGCCACCACGCAGCCTTTGGTCTCGAGTTGGGCATGATAAATGCGCGGCAGCTCAAAATCCTGCTCAAAGATGCGGTCGGCCCGGGCGAAACCAGCCTCCACATCACCCTGGCTGATATTGCGGGAAACGCCGATATTATTGCAGATATCCACTTCTTTATCGCCAAGATAAACCTTGTCGTAAAGCTGCGGCGCCCCCTCCTCCATTGCTTCTTGCGGGTCATAGACCGGCTGCAGCACCCGGTACTCCACCTTTACTGCCTGCAGGGCCTTATAGGCCAGCTCTTCCGTATCGGCGGCAACGGCGGCGATCGGTTCATAGAGATGGCGCGCCTTATTAGGCAAGATCGTCCGGTCGCGATATGTGGCCGCGGGCACCGAGACGCTGCGCTCATTATACACAACGGCCTGCCCGTTGATGAGAATATCATCATAGGTAAGGCAGACCGCTCCCATCTTTTCCGCTTCTGAGGTATCAATTTTAATTATTTCCGCATGCGGGTGCGGCGAGCGCAGCAAAACAGCGTGCATCATCCCGGGTATTAGGATATCTCCCGTATATTGCTGCTTACCGGTTAGCTTCGCGATGCCGTCCAGCCTCGCCACATCGGTGCCGATTACCGTCATTCTTGCATTCAGCTCCTTTCACGCTTCCCCAGTTGCCCGTCGTTCCGCGCCATATCGCACTCGGCCGACAAACATATTTACTTATTCCGCAAATAATCCCCCACGATGCGCCTTTAAGTATTTGGCGCAGAATTTATCTTCGCCGATCAAGGCTCGGGATGCGACATAGCAGCCCATCAACTGCCGGTCCGTAGGATCGAGAATAAATGAATCTATGCCGCAGGCTATGGCCTGAGCAAGAAAATAGCGGTTGATCAGCCTGCGATTAGGCAGGCCAAAGCTGATATTGGACAGGCCGCAGACGCAATGGACGCCGGGATAATTGTTGCGCAGCAGGCGAACCGTGTCAAAAATCACCAGAGCGCCCCGCGCCGATACCGCGATCGGCTGTACCATAGGGTCAAGATAGATATCATCCGGGGAGATGCCCGCCGCCAGCAAATCCTCTGTCAAGCGCGCCCCGATAGCATAGCGTGCCTCGGCGGAAGTGGGGATAGCCTCATCGTCCATACATAGCGCCACCAGCTTAGTCTTATATTCTAAAGCCAGGGGCAGAATCTCGCGATAACGGGCTGTTTCAGCGCTGATGGAATTGATCATCACCGGGCCGCGGGCCAGCGGCAATGCCGCGGCCAAAGCGCGCGCATTGGGGCTGTCGAGACAAAGCGGCTTATCCACCGCCGCCGCTACCGTATCAACCAGCCAGGCGAGTCGTTCCACCTCATCCTTGACAAAAGCGCCGCAGTTGAGATCGAGATAATCCGCGCCGGCCGCTACTTGCGACTGCGCGATTTCGAGCAGCGCCGCCTCGTTTTGCCCTTCGATCAGCGACCTAATACTCTTTCTGCTGGAATTAAGAAGTTCACCGATAATCATATTCAACCTTCCATTAGCTTATTAACCAGATCCACCGCGCCCAGCGCGTCCTCGGAGTAGCCGTCGGCGTTAATCTCCGCCGCAAATTCGGCTGTCACTGGCGCCCCGCCGACGATAATTTTCACTTGTTCGCGCAGTCCCTGGGCGCTAAAGGCGGCTATAGTCTGCTCCATATTATCCAGTGTCGTGGTCAGCAATGCCGAAAGCGCCACGATATCGGCGTCATGTTCCAGCGCCGCCCTGACAAATTCCGCCGCGTCCACGTCACTGCCCAGGTCATGTACTGTATAGCCATTACTGGAAAGCAAAAGCGCCACCAGATTTTTGCCGATATCATGTAAATCGCCTTTGACTGTGCCGATGATTATTGTGCCGCGGGAATCCATCTCGGTCGCCATCTGCGGTTTTAGCATCTCGATCACACCGGCGATGGTTTGCGCCGACATCATCACTTCGGGGACGAAAAGCTCGCCTGCCTTAAAGAGTACGCCAATCTCGCCCATGGCGGAGATCAGGCCATGATTGATAATATCCATAGCCGGAACGCCCTGTTGTGCTAAAGCCTGCGCTTCCTCTTGGGCAATATCGTCATCGCCTTCCATAACAGCATTATAGATCTTCGCAAAATTAACCATCAATACCTACCCATTAAAATTATTTATGTGATTCTCTAATCGCGGCGCGGGCCAAGGCGTCGCACCGTTCATTATAGTTATCTCCGGCATGACCTTTAACTTTACACCAGCTAACGGTATGCCTAGCGGCGGCGGCCAGCAATTCCCGCCATAAATCCTGATTATCAACCGGCTGCTTTTTGGCGTTTAACCAACCGTTGCGCTGCCAATTATCCAGCCAGTGCCGATTGAAAGCATTGACTACATAAGCGCTATCGCTAAATAAGGTAACATCACAGGGCTGGTTAAGGTTTTGCAAGGCGCGAATCGCGGCTGTCAGCTCCATTCTTTGATTCGTGGTCGCGCCGACGCTGCCGGATAACTCCCTGCTTTGTTCCCCATAGAGTAAAACCGCGCCCCAACCTCCCGGGCCGGGATTGCCGGAGCAGGCGCCATCCGTATAGATGATAACTTTCTTTCTCATATTACCTCCGGGTGCTTATAAATAATATTTGAGAATTTTTATTTTTTCCCTGCCTAAAGAGTAAATATTTCTTTATCATAAGGCGGATTAGTGGTATAATTAGCAAAAATGGGCTATTATTGTCAATAAATACCACAATTTTGCACCAAATTTATTTCCCCTACCCCGGATCATGAAGAGCAGAGGATAAAAAATGGATAAAATCAACTCAGGTTACCAGCTCCCGTACGCTTCATTTGAGATCGATCCTTTTATTTTATTGGCGAAAAACGCCAACTCTCTGGCCGAATCTTCCGAAGCCTGCGCCGAACTCAGCCTTAATGTTCATGATAACACAAGAACTGAGCTGATTCCCAATCTCCCCGAAGACAAAACCACTTTCATCGTGCCGGTTATACTGGCCGCGGATTCCATGTCCTTGGCGCTGGATGCCGCGGTCAAAGCCCGCAAATCCGAAGAGGAAGCGCTCTATGCTGCGCTAACCAGGGCGGAAACATTGCTGGAGCGGCAGCAGGAAAGCGCCCGCTCCCTGGAAGAGGAAATCGTTTCGCTTAATCAGCAAGTGGAAACTATCCGCCATAATTTTACCAGCGCCGCGGATTCACCGGTTACAGTTAATTCTTCAAGCTCCGAGGCCAAGACCCTGCTCAGCACTTTAGAGAAAACGTATAAGAAGCATAACCAGCTTAAAAGCTGCCGGGAAAAAATTACCGAGAGCCAAGCGAATATCGATTATATACGCTCGCGCTATAATACGGCCAGTGAGCGGCTGAAAGCGCTGGAGGAGCAGCTGCCTCTGGTAAAAGAAAGACTGGACAGCACCAGGGAGTATTTTACCGCGGGCGCGCCCCAACCGGATGAGGAAGCGCCGCAGGAAGAAACAGCCCCTGCCCGCGTCAAAGCAGCGCGGCCCGCAGCGCAAGCCCGGGGCAGGATTGCGGCTACCATCTGGTCATATGCTAAGATCATCCTGGTCGCGATATTGCTGGCTTTTGTAGTGCGCGTTTATGTTTTTGATATCACCCGCGTAGATGGTCTTTCCATGTACCCAACTTTAAATGATCATGACGACCTGATCCACCTCAAAATCACCTATTTATTCAGCGAGCCGCAGCGCGGCGATATTGTCGTTTTCGACGCGCCCGATGCTGTCGGCAAAGATTATGTAAAAAGAATCATCGGCTTACCCAATGAGCAGGTTACCATTGAGCGAGGCCAGGTCTATATTAATGGGAAGCGGCTGAACGAGTCTTATGTGGACGGCGCCTACACAGTTGGCGATATTAATACGGTATTACCTGACGGTTTTTATTTTGTCATGGGCGATAACCGGGAGATCAGTCGCGATAGCCGTTATGATGAGGTAGGGCTGATTAGCATTGACCGCATTCACGGCAAAGCGGTTTTCCGTGTTTTCCCCTTTAATGATTTCGGTGTAATCGAATAAGTTGTCCCCGCAAAGGATATAAAAAGCCGTCGGCACTGCTGACGGCTTTTTATAATCCGCAAATCACCGCCTAGTCCTGCCGGTAGATGCCTAAATAATTAATATCACCCTCGACGCTGTTAATGATTAAGCCGTCGTCCAGCGGACCGGTTAAAATACAATCATTAATCCCGCCGATACGCGCAGTATTTTTGCCGCCATCCATAGTATAAGTTAAGCTCATCTCAGGGGCGGCCAGGCGGGGCAGCATCAGTCTGGCTACCAAAACCTGCTCCAGATACATATGGCTTTTGCTTGCCGACGCGCGGGACAGCCAATTCAGTGTATCATCCCTGCCGCAAGCCGCGGCAAGCCAGGCGGCCAAAGCAGCGGTTTGTGCATCGGCCGTTTTCATGGCCGCAAGCCGGGCGTCCAACAAAGCGGCGGCCCGTTGCTGATCGCCGCAGGCATGCGATGCCAGCAGCAGCCATAGATATTCCTCATCCGAAAGGTCGGCGGCGGACAGCAGTATTTGCACATCATTTAATACCGGCTGGCGGTAGAGAGCAAGGCCGCATAAGGCCATGATCTGCTCCAAGCGGCTGCCCGGAGCCACAAGATAGGAGCGGTAGTACCGAAGCAGCGCCGCATAATCGATATCGTCAGGCGCGGCGGCGATCGCTTTGACGCTGAGCGCCAGTTGTGATTCGCTCTCCATATCACCCAGCCCGCCGTCAGCATGCTGATACATAAAGAGCGATACCGGTTCGCCGGCGCAAGCCGCAATTCGGTCGCTGGCATAATCAAGTAGTAGCTGACGGGCATGCGCGGCGGCAATGGCCTGTTCAGCGTCTCCTATATCCCCTGCCGCGCGATAAGTTAATAGGGAATCCAAAAGCAGCCTAATCGCTTGCAGGCGCTCGGCAGAGGAAAAGATTGCCATTGCCGTCTGCCGGGGCCAAACAGTGTCGATGGCGAGCCGCCCCGATTCATAGGCATATTGGGGCTGTTGCTCGACTTTTGCTTCCTCTGCTGCGTCTTCCGCGTTGCCCTCGCCCTCGCCATAAGCCAGCACAATGCTGCCTGCTTGAACTGCCTGGCCGGCTCCGCTATGGATAGCCTGAATAATCAGCCAGCAAGCGCCGCTAAATTGCGGCAGCCGATACGCGCATTCCGCCTGCCCTTGCTCATCAGTACTGAATGTGGCGAAGAATAGGCTGGCATCAACACCGCCCCCCTCCGGCCCGGCTAGCTGTTCCTGGCCGCTGCCGATGCCCGACGGCGTATAATCGCCGTAAATTGCCGCCATTGTATCCACATCCGGTCTGGTTTCGCCGGCGACGATAGACAGACATAAAGACGCTTGCAGCGGATTATTGCCGGCGTCGCGCACCGTGATTCGCAGCAAGCCCTCATCGCCGGAACGCTCGCCCATCAGGCTGCCGCTAACCGCTATTTGCAGCCCGGCGTCGCCGCTATCCAGATAGAGCAGCAGCGGGGATTCCGGCTCATAACCCCCCGCTCCATATGCAACGCAAGCCATATAGCTATTAAGATCATGCTGCGGCGCAAATACGCCTTCATATTGGCTTTTGCCGCCGGTTACGGCCTTGAGAATGCCTTGCTCGGCCTCAAGATAGAGGTAATGCGGG
>JAAYYR010000037.1 GCA_012515255.1 Clostridia bacterium
AAATTGGCTTTCAGACATGCCCCGCAAAGCCGCGGCGTAATTAACCAACAGCCTGGCGCACTATTTTCCACGAAAATCCAGCTCCATCCCTGAATTGCAAGGACAGAAAAAGCGCGGAGCCCAAGGCCCCGCGCTTCCTGATATCTTCGGCGGATGATGACTACTGCGGATCGTCCGCGCCGGAGTCGGTGTCGGCTTCATCCGCGCCCGCGTCATCCGTATTGTTCTCTTCCTGCTGCAACTCATCGGTGGTGTTCTGTAGCTGTTCCAGCAGCTCGTAATAACTGATCGCCTGTTCCATTTGCGCATAGTATTCGCTGCTCTCGCCGACCAAAGCCATATAGGAATCCGCATAGGCGCGGGCGGCTTCAAGGCCCTCATTGATAGACACGAATTCCAGGTATTTGCCGGCTGCGTCATAATTATCCGGCGAAAGGGCCAGAGCCTGCTCAAACAGGGCCTTGGCATCATCGTTGGCGCCGGTGAAAGCCAGGGCCTGGGCTTGACTGGCGATGATCTGCGCCTTGCCGTAATCATTAAGATTTTCCGGCGCGCCGGCCAATTGTTTCTGATAATAGGCGGCCGCTTTGCCCGCGGCAACCACGGATTGCGTATAATACTGCGCGCCGGCGTCCGCATCCTCCGCGGCGATTTGATAATAGGCCTGGTAATACAGAGAACGCAGCGACATATAGGTCTCGGCCATCGAAGCCGCGGTACTGTAATCCACCTCGGCGTCCGCGGCCGGCTCATTCTTGGCCAGATAATCCTCATAGAGGGCGATCTGCTCATCGATGGTCATATCAGCGCCATTGTTATTGCCATAATTATCGGAATTCCAGACGGCAAAAGAGCCGACCAAACCGACGGCGAGTACGATCACCACGATCAGCAGCACCTTACGATGTTTTCTCGTCGCGCGACGAATTTTTTGCATGAACACAGAACAATCCTCCTTGCAACTGTTAGGCGGCCCGCCGAATTTGGCCTGCCGCTAAAATTGAATTATTAGTCCAGGCAGTCCTTGCAGATGCCGTAGCACTCGAAGCGATAATCTTTTACCAGGCCGGGGGCAGCGTCCAGCACCTCCTGGCTGATTGTCGGGCTATCCATGGCAAAATCATAGACCTTGCCGCATTTCTCGCACACAAAATGATAATGCTGTTCAGCATTGCCGTCAAAACGGCTTTGGCCCTTGCCATAGTTTAATTCCATGATTTGGCCTTCTTCCAGCAATGCCTGCAAATTACGATACACGGTACCCAGGCTGATACCGGGGATCTGCTTGCGCGCCTCGCGATAAATCCAATCAGCCGTAGGATGGCTGGTCGTGGATTGAAGCACTTCATGGACAACAGCCTTTTGCCTGGTCATCCTTTTTTGTTTTGCCTCTCTCATGCCTATGTCTCCGTCAATCTACTATTAGCCTGCGTCGCGGGCAGCGCGTCCGGCTAATTCAACAGAGGGTTCGATTCCGGGCTTTCCTGATCAAACCCCTGAGTCAATTCCAAGGTATCGCTGAATACCTCTTCCACATCCGCGATCAAATGGAACAGCCTGCCCTCGGCAAAAAGATAATCACTGATTACCGGATTGCCGGATAGGGTCGCATAAAGGCTATTAAAATCATCCCGCTCATCGTCAGCGTCTTCGCCCATGATATCGGCCATGCGCATAAATAGCTGTTGCTGACGCAGATCAGCCAAAATAGAGCTTTGCTCATCATCCGCGGCCAAGCGGTCGCGGGCATCGATGTATTGCATATACTCCGGACTTTGGGCCAGCAATTCAGCTAGACGGAAAGCCTGTTTTTTAATCAAAGAGCGATAATCCGCCTTCTTTTTTTTATCACTAGGTATGTATGCCATATTATCACCCTGGATTGCTATGTGTTGTTGTAATATTTATGAAAGAACAGATGGTTTATACTCTTATACTCAATTTTTTAATTCGCGCTCATCTTGCGCTCTCCCTCTTTGTGGTGCGAAAAAAGGGAAAAGCACCGTTTGAAGCTTGGCGCATATAGTGAACTATAAAAATAGATAAATAATGGAGGGGCAAAAATGAATCAATATGTCGTTGTCAAGGGGGACACCCTTTGGAAAATATCCAGGGCCAATAATATCAGCCTCGACGCCCTGCTTGCGGCCAATCCGCAAATAACCGATCCCAACTATATCATGCCGGGCCAGGTGCTTAATATCCCTGCCGTGGCCAATGGCCCAGGAGTAATGCCGGGCAATAACGCGGCCGGCAATATCCCCAGCCCCCCCGATCTCTCCGGCATGATCCCCGGCCTTCCTGACCTCCCCGGCATGATTCCCGGACTCCCCGAGAATAATCTTCCCGGCTCATGTCCTCCGGGCGATCCTTTTTGCAATTTTAACCTGCCCCTTGGTTATAGCGGCACCAAGACCTGGGGCCGCGCGGGCAATAATGCCATGAACCGGGGGATTGTCGGCTCTGCCCGCGGCATGACGAATAGGATGCCGGATAATAATCTGGATAATAGCGAAGCTTCTTTACCCGATATCGACCGTAATACGCTACCGGCCTGCGACGCCGGCGCCAGCATGCGGCCTTGTGTTTATACGACGGTAGCCGCCGGAGAAACGCTGGAGCAGATATCGCAAAAATTCATGGTGCCGCTTTCCCGCCTGCTCTACTATAACCCCTGCTTTGGCCGGCAGTCGCCGCTCATCAGCGGGGCGCGCGTCATTATCCCCGAAGGCGAAACCGTACAGCAGCAGCGGCTGCCGCGGCAATATCAAAGATATAATCGCCGGGGATAATAATGAAAGCAGCCGCCGCTTTACCGGCGACTGCTTTGCGGAAAGCTGGCTTATTCCACTGCCTCGTTGAGAGCCTCCATCAAGGAGTCCACATCCATATTATGCGCCAGAGCACCGTCTTCGATGGTCTCAAAATGAGCGGCGGCGCAACCCAGACAACCCATCCCCTGCTC
>JAAYYR010000005.1 GCA_012515255.1 Clostridia bacterium
ATTTAATGAGGCAATATGCTTCCTCGGTATAATGAGGATATGCAGCGGAGCCTTAGGATAAAGATCGGCAAAAGCCACCACATCCTCGTCTTCCCATAGCAGCGGCGATGGAATCTCACGGTCAGCGATGCGGCAAAAGATGCATTGTTTACGAATATCTTCCATGCTCATTACCTCTTTTCTCATTCTTTTTGATGGCCACTCCATGCCGGGGGATAAAAATCGCCTATACCCGCGCCAAAACAGGCTCTAGGCCGGATTTGCCTTCAAACAATTAAAAAATAGTTGATATTTAACCGCTGAACGGGGATGCGGTGAGAGTATTTCATAAAAGCGCCCGTCTTTTAAGATCAAGCCCAGTTGCATTTGCTGATGGCAGGAAAATGACACCACCTGGTCAAGCGGCACGCTCTCTTGTCCGCCCGCCGCGTCCGGCAACTGCAAATGATCCACATACAGCGCCAGGCGGCAGCGCAAAGAAAGCTCCCGTTGCCGGCCCTCATTGTAAATATAAAAACACTGGTCTTCATCAGCGGCCAGCGGCTGCGCCAATTGTTGGTTGGCCAGGGCCAGGGCGCAAATCCCCGCGACCTGCTCTTTCTGCCAGCAATACCAATCGCGTACCGTGGCATAAGGCGCCTTGGTCGCATCCAGGCTTTCCAAATAACCGTATTGCGTATAGCGCAAGCCCAGGCCGCAGGCGCAATGCAGCCGGTCTTCGGCGCTGTGCAGCGTTCCCATGCCGCCGCAAACCGGGCAGATAAACAGCGCGGTTTCCAGATGCTCGGCCAGCCTTTTTCCCCGGTAGGCCCGCGGTGATCTTTCCTGATCGGCATAGGCGTCGACAAATAGATCGCGCTCGATCATCCGCTGCAGCTCCTCCTGGCTTATTTCTTTGATCTGCTCCGGCGTATAGCTGGCGGCCAGCTCGCCCGCCATCCAGCCCTTGCGCAGGCCCGCGGACCAGCGGGGATGGGTAAAATAGCCGCCGCGCAGGCGATAAGTATGCAGCGGCACCCCGGCCAGCTTGGCCAAATGCGCGCCGCTGTCCGGTATGGCGCCGGTCAGCCCATCATAACTACGCTCGCCCTCAATGAAGATACAGACATTATCACCGGCACGCAGGCGGCGCAGGATATCCAGGGTAGCGCTCGTATCGGCGCGGCCCTTAAAACGCAGCACCGGATCGAATAATAAACGGATCAGCGGCCCCCATTTTTTATGGATAATATGGGCGGACGAAACGAAATACATATGCTTTCGCAGCCCCATTCCCACTAAAACAGCGTCAATATCGCAATTATGATTGCAGTAGATCAAACCGGGAGCGCTTACCAGACGGTCGCTGCCGGCATGAAAGGCGGTCAGCCATAAGATTACCGGCCTCGCCAGGACACGTAGCACCCGGAAGACCAGATGGTGAAAGATGCGCCGGTCACGCCGCCATTTTATTTTTTCCATAGATTCTCCCGATTCTCTATTTTGACTTCGCCTTGCTCTCGCACCAAAATTCCACGATTTCACCCAAAGGCTTACGCAAATCATGCCGTTCCGAGGGCTGTGATGTCTCCGCGGGATAGCCGATAGGCAAAAGCGCCGCCGGCACATACCGCTCCGGCAGGGAGAAAGTATCTTTTAAGGCCTGTTCGTCGAATCTGCCCACCCAACAGGTGCCAAGCCCTAGCTCGGTTGCTTGCAGCATCATATGCGTGATCACGCAGGCCGTATCCACATAGCCAAAATTCACTTGGTTTAGCGCTATTTGTGTCACATTGTCCCGGTCATAGCAGACCACCAATACAACAGGCGCGCCATAGGTGCAGGGGCTGGCCTTGGCGGCAAGCGCAGTTTGCTCCCCCCTAAGCACCAGGATATGCTGCGGCTGAAAATTTTTGGCGGTGGGCGCGAGCCGCCCGGCCTCAAGCACCAAGGCCAGTTTTTCCTCCTCCACCGGCCGGCCGCAAAATTCACGTACCGAATAGCGTTGCCGCACTAAATCCAAAAAAACCATCACTATTCCTCCTTTTCCCCCGA
>JAAYYR010000038.1 GCA_012515255.1 Clostridia bacterium
AAGATTGCGATCAAAGCGGCGCGCCAGGCGGGTATTTTAGGCGATCATATTTTTGGCTCGGATATGCATTTTGATATCGAGGTCATGGAAGGCGCCGGCGCTTTTGTCTGCGGCGAGGAAACGGCGCTGATCAGCTCCATCGAAGGCCGCCGCGGCATGCCGAAGCCCAAACCCCCTTTCCCGGCGGAGCGGGGCCTCTTTGGCAAACCGACTGTGATCAATAATGTGGAGACTCTGGCCTCGATCCCGGTGATCATAAATATGGGCGCCGAGCAATACGCCGCCCTTGGCACCGAGAAATCCCCCGGCACCAAAACATTCGCCCTGACCGGCAATGTGGCCAATACCGGTCTGATCGAAGTGCCTTTCGGCGCCACCCTGCGTCAGATCGTCTATGATATCGGCGGCGGCGTTATCGATGATGAGGGCAATAATGTCGGCACCGCTTTTAAGGCGGTACAGATCGGCGGCCCCTCAGGCGGCTGCCTCACCCGGGAACATCTTGACTTGCCGCTCGATTATGAATCCCTGCTGTCTATCGGCGCTATGGTCGGCTCCGGCGGTCTGGTGGTAATGAACGAGCAAACCTGTATCGTACAGATCGCCCGCTTCTTCATGCAGTTTACCCAAAACGAGTCTTGCGGCAAATGCGTGGCCTGCCGCGAGGGTACCCGGCAAATGCTGGCGTTGCTCGACGATATTCTCGAAGGGCGCGCCACAGAGGAAACCCTTGATTTGCTGGAAGAATTAGCCAAAATGGTCAAAGTGGCCTCTTTGTGCGGATTAGGCAAAACAGCGCCCAACCCGGTGCTGTCCACGCTCAAGTATTTCCGCGAGGAATATATGGAGCATGTGGTGAACAAGCATTGCCCGACCAATAATTGCGAGGCGCTGCGTAAATATAAAATTGACCCCGTCAAATGCAAGAGCTGCAGCATTTGCGCCAAAAAATGCCCGACAGACGCGATCAGCGGCGCCAAAGGCGTACCCTATGAGATTGACGCCGGTAAATGCATCAAATGCGGCGTTTGTGTCACGGCTTGCAAATTCGGCGCGGTAAGTATCGGTTGAGGAGAGGGGAAAGGAAATGGCTATGAAACAAAACCATGTAGTTATCGATAACTGCAATGTGCTGATCGAAGATGAGAAAAACCTGCTGGAACTGGTGCGCAAAGCCAATGTTGAGCTGCCCACCTTCTGCTATAATTCGGATATCTCGGTCTATGGCGCCTGCCGGATGTGCATGGTGGAAGTGGAAGGCCGGGGCCTGCAGCCCGCCTGCTCCACCCCGCCCGCGCCCGGTATGGTTATCCACACCAATACGAAGCAAATCCGCGATATTCGTAAAATGATTGTCGAGCTGATGCTGGCCAATCATGACGAAAACTGCACCACCTGCCCTAAAAGCGAAAGCTGCAGCCTGCGCAAAGTTGCCCGCCAACTGGGCGTGACCAAGGTGCGTTTTGCCAAGGTGAATAAGCCGGTGCCGGTGGACGACTCCTCCGACGCTATTATTCGCGACCCGGGCAAATGCGTGCTCTGCGGCGATTGCGTCCGCGTCTGCAATGAAATTCAATCTGTAGGCGTACTTGATTTTGCCGGCCGCGGCGCCGGAGCCAAGGTTGTAGCCTGCTTCGACAAGAAGCTGGGCGAGGTGGAATGCGTCAACTGCGGCCAATGCGTCAAGGCTTGCCCCGTAGGCGCGCTGATGCCTAAATATCAGATCAACGAGGTCTGGGCCGCTATCCATGACCCGGCGAAGACCGTCGTGGTGCAAATCGCGCCCGCCGTACGGGTCGCGCTTGGCGAATACTTCGGCTTCCAGCCTGGCGCCACCACTACGGGACAAATCGTCACCGCCCTGCGCATGATGGGCTTTGACCAGATTTTCGATACCTCGTTCGCCGCCGACTTCACAGTGGTCGAGGAGGGCAATGAGTTCCTCGAGCGCTACCAAAACGATAAAAACCTGCCCCAGTTTACTTCCTGCTGCCCGGCCTGGGTCAAATTCGCCGAGCAATATTACCCGGATATGCTTGACAATCTCTCCAGTTGCCGCTCGCCGCAGCAGATGTTCGGCTCGCTGTGCAAAGACCAATTAGTGCGCAGCCTTGGCATCAAGCGCGAAGATTTGGTGGTCGTATCCATCATGCCCTGCACCGCCAAGAAATTCGAGGCGAGGCGGCCTGAGTATATCAATGATGGCAATGCCGACGTAGACTATGTTATCACCACGCAGGAGCTGGCCCAGATGATACAAGAACAGGGCATTGATTTCTCGTTGCTCGACCCCGGCTCCTTTGATATGCCCTTTGGTTTCAAGACCGGCGCCGGCTTGATCTTCGGCGTCTCGGGCGGCGTCTCAGAGGCAGTGCTGCGTTACGCGGCCCATGTCTTGGGCAGCGGCTCCATGCCCGATGTTTCGCAATTGCGCGGCGAGGACGGCACGAAGATCACGGAGATCACGATAGGCGCTACAACGCTCAGGCTGGCCGTGGTCAGCGGCCTGGCCAATGCCAGGAAGCTGCTGGATAAAATGCGCCGCGGCGAAGAACATTATGATTTGATCGAAGTGATGGCCTGCTGCGGCGGCTGCATCAATGGCGGCGGCCAGCCGGTCAGCCATCATCATGATTATAAAAAAGACCGGGCCAAAGGCCTCTACAATAATGACAAGATGATGCAGTTCCATTCCTCGCAGGAAAACCCCTATTTGAATAAGATATATGATGAAAGCCTTGATGCTGAGCGTGCGCATCAATTGCTGCATACCACGTATCAAAACCGCCGCCGTATCGATCAAGGAGAACTCTCGCTCAATCAAGCGGCAAGCGGTCAAAAGGAATTAACGATCAAAATTTGCTTTGGCACCAGTTGTTTCCTCCGCGGCGCCCAGGATCTTTATACCAAGCTGATCGACTATATCCGCGAGCGGGATCTCGAGGACAAGGTAGATTTTAAGGCGACATTCTGTGGCGAGCGCTGCAAACGCGGCCCCGTGATCAATATCAATGATAAAGTGATTGACCATTGCACCTTTGAATTGGCCAAAGAGGAAATCGATAAGGCTTTGCGGCTGCATTAGGATATATTTTTGCGGCAACAGCCTGGCCAATAGACCCCGAAAGCCGGAGGCAAGCTATGAATCAACCAATACAAAATGTCGTTCAAACTATTACCGCGAATTGCCAGGACTGCTACCGCTGCGTACGCGCCTGTCCGGTCAAGGCGATTAAAATCGCCGACGGCCAGGCGCATATCGAAGACGAGCTGTGCATCCATTGCGGCACCTGCGTCAAGAATTGTCCGCAGCAGGCCAAGATCACCGTCTCCGAGCTTGATACGGTGAGGAAGATGCTTGCCGATGGCGGGCCGGTAGCCGTATCGGTCGCCCCGGCTTTTGCCGCGCTTTTCGGCGGCTGGCATAGCTCCCGTTTACCGGCGGCGCTGCGCTTGCTCGGCTTCACCCATGTGTCGGAGACGGCCGAGGGCGCGCTTCAGGTTAGCGAAAAAACGCTGCAAAAAAAGCAACATGCCAGCATCTGTACTGCCTGCCCGGCGGTCGTATATCTGATCGAAAAATATCATCCCGAATACCTGGATTCTCTGATCCCCGTCACCTCGCCAATGGTGCTGCATGGGCGGATGCTGAAAAAGCGCTATGGCCAGGATTGCCGGGTGGTTTTTATCGGCCCCTGCGCCGCCAAAAAGCAGGAGGCCAAGCGCCCGGAAAACCGCGACGCTATAGATGCGGTGCTGACCTTCGGCGAGCTGCTGCAATGGCTAGAGGAGGAGAATATTAAGCTCGCCAATTGTTCTGAGAGCGGCTTTGAAAGCTATGGCGACCTCAGCTCAGCCCGGCTTTTCCCCATTCAAGGCGGTATGCTCAAAACCTGCGGCATCAGCGGCGATAATACGCAAACCGATATCCTGCATATCTCAGGCGCGGAGCAGGTCAAGGAAATGCTGACGCTGCCGCCGGAGCAATGGGATTATCAAATCATCGAAGCGCTGTTTTGCATTGACGGCTGCATTAACGGCCCCTGCTACCCCGCTGATACCGGCGACAGCGTGCTGGCGCGCAAAAACAGGGTTATCGATTATGCAAAGAAAGCGCCCGTGCATCCGGACCCGCTTGATTATGAGGACGTCAATAGCAGCGGCAGCTTCTCCGACGCGGAGGCGGTGTATTTGGCG
>JAAYYR010000039.1 GCA_012515255.1 Clostridia bacterium
ATTTGCTGATAACGATGCCGCGCCCTAAAAAGGCGGAATTCCTTTTATCATAATAGCTGGCATAAAGCGGGTCAAAAGCCGCGCTAACATCGGAGCTGAGCATCCGCGAGGCGGCGAGGCAGCGGCGGAAACCAAGCTCGCTGTATTCGCCTTTGGCTATCATCAGCTCGGCCAGGGTGTTTTCAAAAAATGCGGATTGAGCGCCGGTCGCGCCGACGCTGCCAATCTCCTCTTTATCCACCAAAACGCAGCAGCAGGTGCGCTCCGGCTGCTCCTCCTCAAGCATGGCGATCAGTGAAGCATAAGCGCAGGAGCGGTCGTCATGACCATAGGCCAGGATCATGCTGCGGTCGAAACCGGCTTCCCGGGCGCGGCCGGCAGGTACCACCTCCAGCTCGGCGGAGAGAAAATCTTCTTCTTCGATGCCATATTGCTCCTGCAGGAGCGCCAGAATATTGGCTTTAACCGCGTCTTTTTCCGTATCGGCTAATGGTATGCTGCCGATTAGCAGATCGAGATCTTCGCCTGGTATCACTTTGGCGGCTATTTTTTCCTGCTGCTCGCCCGCCAGATGCACAAGCAAATCAGTAATGCAGAATACCGGGTCTTGCTCATTTTCGCCGATGCTTATTTCGACCAGGCTGCCGTCTTTTTTGGCGACTACGCCATGGATGGCGAGCGGTATGGTCACCCATTGATATTTTTTGATGCCGCCATAATAGTGTGTATCCAGATAAGCTTGTCCGCCATCCTCATAAAGGGGATTTTGTTTGACATCGAGGCGGGGTGCGTCAAGATGCGCGCCAAGAATATTCAGTCCCTCAGCCAAGGGGCGGCAGCCGAGATGAAATAGCAGGACTGTTTTACCCATCAGTACGGAGTAAATCTTAGCGCCGGGCGTTAGCTGTTTGCCGGCGGCCACATAGGCGGATAGTTCTTCATAACCCTCGGTCCGGGCCAGCCTAACGGCTTCCTTAACGCATTCGCGCTCGGTTTTGCCGGCGTCAAGGAAGGCGCGGTAGCCGCGGCTCAATTGTTCCAGTTGCTGTTTTTCTTGCTCATCATAGCCGTTCCAAGCAATTTTTCTTTCCATATGATACACTCCTTATCGCGCATGGATGCGGGTTGTAGTTTACCGGCGCCCGCGGCCCGGCTAAGCGGATATGCCGCTTAGCCTACGGTGACGCTCTTGGCCAGATTGCGCGGCTGATCGACGTCGGTTTCTTTAACCACCGCCGCGTAATAGGCGAGGAGCTGCAGTGGCAGATTGGCGAGAATCGGCGCCAGCAGCTCATTGATCCGGGGGATAAGCAGGGTCTCCTTGCAGGCGCGGATCACATCGGTGCAGTCTTGATACGTGACGCCAATGATATGGGCTTTGCGCGCATGCAGCTCCTGAATATTGCTGATCATCTTGGGGATGATTTTGCTTTGGGTACATAAAGCCAGCACCGGTACATCAGGCACGATCAGGGCGATAGTGCCGTGCTTTAATTCGCCCGCTGCATAGGCCTCGGCATGGATATAGGAAATCTCTTTTAATTTCAGCGCGCCTTCCATGGCTACCGAAGCGTCAAGGCCGCGGCCGATGAAGAAAGCGTCCTGCCAGGGGCCAAAATCGAGCGCCAGCCGGAAGATCTGCGCTTCCAGCTCGCTGATGACAGTTTGCGCCAGCTCCGGCGTACGCGCCAGATCGGCGATTAGCGCCGCGGCTTCTGCCTGGTCAAGGCGGCCGCGCAGCCGCGCCATATGCAAAGTGAGCATATATAGCACCGCAAGCTGGGTGGTATAGGCTTTGGTGGAAGCGACGGCGATTTCCGGACCGGCATGGGTGTAAAGCACCGCGTCGGCCTCACGGGCCAGGGTGCTGTCCAGCACATTGCAGATAGCGAGCGTAAAGGCGCCGGCTTCCTGGCATTTGCGCATGGCAAGGATGGTGTCATAAGTTTCGCCGGATTGGGAGATGATCACGGCCAGGCTGGTTTCGTCGATGATCACGTCCCGGGTCTGGAATTCCGACGCCACCTCGGCGACAGTAGGCAGGCGTAATATTTTCTCCATGGCGTGGCGGCCGATCAATCCGGCATGATAGGCGGTGCCGCAGGCTACCAGATGGATATTTTTGATTGCTGCCAGTTTCTCGTCTATGGCCTGATCGAATTCCTTGAAAATGATGCGCGTTCCATCGGCGCTGATGCGGCCCTGCAATGTTCGTTTCAAGGCATGTGGCTGCTCATGGATTTCTTTGAGCATGAAATGCTCGTAGCCGCCTTTTTGCGCCGAAGCTTTATCCCAGTCGATGACGCTGATCTCGCGCTCTACCAGTTGGCCATGATTATAAATTTTTATTCCCTCAAGGGTGATATCGGCGATATCATCGTTTTTTAAGATAATCATGCGATGCGTATGCTCGACGAGGGCCGACATATCGCAGGCGAGAAAATACTCGCCCTCGCCTAAGCCGATAATTAGCGGATTATCAAGTCTGGCGCAGATGAGGCGGTTATCATCTTGGGCGGAAAGCACGGCCATGGCATAGTAGCCTTCCACTGTTTCCGTCATTTTCGTTACCGCTTGCAGCAGATCGCAGCCCTGACCGCGGAATTCCTCGATCAGATGGGGCAGTACTTCGGTATCGGTCTGAGAGGTGAATGTATGGCCCCGGCGGCTGAGGTCGTCGCGCAGTTCCTGGTAGTTTTCAATCACGCCATTATGCACGACCGCCAGCCCGCCTCCGCAATCTATCTGGGGGTGGGCATTATTATCATCTGGTTTGCCATGCGTGGCCCAGCGGGTGTGTCCGATACCCATGGTGGCCGCGCTTAGAGTTGCGCCGATCTTTTTTTCCAGGTCGGCAATCTTGCCTTTGGAGCGGGTAAGGCAGATTTGTCCTTGCTCCAAAACGGCGATACCCGCCGAATCATAGCCCCGATATTCCTGGGCTTTCAAACCTTCAAGCAGAATAGGCATAGCTGTTCTCGGACCCAGATATCCAATAATACCGCACATGGTATGTCCTCCATTATTAGGTGAAAGAGGTTAGTTACGCTGCTTGTATGTATTCGACTTATTTATTCCTTCTCCTGTCTGTTATTGTATTCCCACAGGGTGTGGATTATAATGGTGCCGGGGTGATGAAATGGTGATTCGAGAGGAAGAATTCCGCAATCTAGCGCCCGAAGCGCGCAAATGCATGTTTACCACGGCCTTGGCGCTCGTCGCTTTTTTTCTTTTAGCCGCGGCCTTGACCTGGATAATTCTTAGGCTACAGGGTTTGGTTCTGCCGCTTTGGGGAGATTTGCTTTTTCTGTCCTGGGCCTTATTATGGCTGATTTATCTTTTTGTCGCGCCGGCCATTCGCTATCGCCGCTACCGCTATTTGATCGATAAAGAAAAGGTTGTGGTGCGCGAAGGGCTGCTTTTTATCACCATGAAATTCGCTCCCATAGAAAGACTGCATCAGATCACCGTCAAAAGCGGGCCGATCGATCGCCTCTACGGCCTGGCTCGGGTAATCGCCACTACGGCGGGCGGTATTGTGGCGATCAGCTTTTTGCCGCGGCAAGAAGCGGAAGAGATCGCCGATATGCTGCAGGCTAAAGTGCGCTATATACTCAAACAACAGGGTGTTAGCCTCTCCGGCCTGGACGAAACGAATGCGGCGGGCGCTACAAAGGCCGCCTGTGCGGGGGATGATGATGACTAAACGGCGCTGCCATTATTCCATGTTTATTATCAGCACCATCAAGAGCATTTGGGCTGTGCTGACCGCGATCATTTTTTTCCTCATCGACGCCGGTCTTAGCCGCGATATGCTGTCCGGCATGAGCAGAACCCAAATCCTCATCTTTGTCGCTTTGCTCGCAATGGCCTTGTTGGTGCTAATAGTTAATTTTCTGCGTTGGCGTAAAACTTTCGTCTATGTTGAGGGCGATAATTTTGTCGTTGACCGCCGTACCATCAACCGCAGCAAATCCACGGTCAAATTATCCACCATTGCAGCGGTCAATGTGCGGCAGGGCTTGCTGGAGCGGCTTTTTGGCAGCTATCGCCTGCAGCTTGACATCAATTCCGCCGCCACGGCCAATAAAACCGATTTTGACCTGGTTTTTACCAAGCGGGAAGCCCATGCTTTGCGCGCCAGGCTGATCGCGGATAGCGGGCAACAGGCAGCGGCGCCGGGATTGTCTGCGGGAGGGGAGAGGGGCGGCGACCAGCTATGTCAGGCAATGGAGAGCGCGCCCGCCGCCGATATGCTTTGCGCTTTTAGTTTCAGCCAGGTGATGCGTCATTGTTTGCTCAGCCTGCAGGTTAGCGGTATCTTTTTTGCCGCTATCGGTATCGGCGGCTGGTTTTGGAACAGCGGCGCGACAGCGGGCGCGCAAATTTCTAGCCTCGCTTTGCTGATGGCTTTTCTGCCGCCGCTATATCAGATGGTCACGCCCTTTTTCCGGTACCAGAATTTCCGGGTGCTGAAGCGCGGCGGCTATTTGGAGGTAACATATGGCCTAATCGCAACACAGCATTATTCCCTGCCTCTTGATAAGACCAATGCCATTATTATCCGCCGCCCCATGCTGGCTCGTTTTTTTGGCCTGTGCAGCGGCGAGATCGTCAATGTCGGCATGGGCGACGCCAAGGAGAATCAGGCGCCGCTTTTTTGCCTTCTGACGACGCCCGCCGAACTGCGCCGGGTGATCGCCGCTATTGCGCCCGCCTTTGCCGAGACTGCCGAGGGGGGCCGTGCCTGGCCCTTACCGCGCTCGCCGCGCCAAGCGCTGTTGCCGGCGCTCATTTCCTGGGGGCTGCCGGGTTTAGCCGCGCTGCTTATCGGCATTATCTGGGGTAAATGGTGGGCCGGCGCCGCTGTCTGTGTTTTGCTGCTGCTTGCGGGCTATCTGCAATGGCGCACCAAAGAGCTGGTTTTGCTCACGGATAAAATCGGCATCAGCAGCGGCATATTTGCCAAGCGCAGCATTACCGCAGATTATGCCAAGCTGCAATGCCTGACCCGCAAGCAAGGGCCAATCAGCCGCTACCTGGGCTTGAGCCGCGGTAGCGTCACCATGCTGGCGCAGAGCAATAATCTGCTTAATCCTATCGGCTATTTTCCAAGCAGCCAATTCGACCGTATCGGCGAGGAGATGGTGCGCGCCGGTGAGCATAAACGCGGCGCTGTTTGACGGCCATATCTGCCGCCCTTGTCCCTGGACGCGGCTTTTTCAATTATATGTAGTGCCGCCCCGGTGAGGATTTTCTCTTGCCGGGGCTGTTTTCGCTCTAGAAAATATTTTGCAGATCCGCTTTTTCGCTTTCCGGCACATGGCGCAGGAAATAAATTAGGGTCGCCAGCTCCTTTGCCGTTTGCTCGGCGTTTTGCCGCTCCAGCATCACCCGCATATCGACGAAGCCATGCTCGATATCGCGCATCGACCCATGATCGACGATCATCCGCCACAGCTTTGATACTTCCTGCCATTTGCGCTCGGCGGCCTGTAAGCGCTCCCTGCCTTGCGCCCAGTCGCCGGCAGCCATTGCCTTGTCTATCGGCTGCAGTTCGGCACAGATCTCATTAGAAGTGCTGGTCAAATACAATTGGGAAAAAATACATAGCGCCAGCACAAGAATCAGGCCCGCCATAAGGATGCAAATTAGTCTTGTCATTGCCCTCCCTCCCGTCGTCTTTGGTTTTTTTTCTGGGCGAAGACTACGCCGCTTTCATCGATGCCGGCTACAAAAACCGCGGCAAAGCGCCGCAATCCTAGCCCCTGTAATTGTCGATCCAGCCATTGCTCATCATAACCCAGGGCCTTTAGAGCCCGTTGATTGATATGGCCGTCGAGAATCAGCAGCGCGCCCATGATTTCCTTGGGCGGCGCAGGCTCGACGTCGCCGAGTTGCAGAGGCCTTTTCGCGGTTTTCGGCATGATGGAAAGCTGGCCGTTTGTTTCCATTATCGCATTTTCTACCGCGGAAATATCAAAATAGCCCTGGGCGCGGCACATCTCCTGCAAATCATTAAGATTAAGGCGCAGCTTCAGCATATTGCCTTGTTGGATTACGCCCTTGCGGATCACTAAAACCGGCCGACCGCAGAAAAAAGCGCGGCATTTCTCGCTTTTGAGGTTGAGGATGGAAAGGCTGATCTGCAAAATCGTGATCGTGGCGATGGGAATAAGGCTGTTGGCTAAAGTGACGCCGGTGTTTTGCATCGCCAGCGACGCCATATCGGAGATAATCAGAATGACCACAAACTCAAAAGGCTGTAATTGCCCCAGTTCCCGTTTGCCCATGGCGCGCATGGCAAAAAGGGTGAGAAAATAAAGCAAAACCGCTCGGATTAATAGGATTAGCATAGAACCTCCCGACACAGCTTCTTTGATCGCTTGCCATAGTGTTAGCGAATTGCGCCGCGATTATGAATGAACATAGCCGGTTTTACGCATACTGCTGCAGTACGACTGCATAAGCAGTTTTGCGCTGTGAAAAAATAGTGGTTGAGGAGAAAATTATGGCCGGTAAACCGCAAGCGGCGGCATGGTATCAAGTGATTGTCCAAAGGCATACCCCGCCTAAAAAATTGGCGCGCAATTGCCTGACCGCATTCATCGGCGGCGGCGCTTTATGCGCCCTGGCGCAGGCGGCGCTTTTTAGTCTGATGCATTTTGCCGATATGGCTGAAAAGGACGCGAGCACTGTCGTCTTGACCGGCGTGATTTTTCTTACCGCCCTTTGTACCGGTTTGGGCATTTATGATCATGCCGGACAAAAGCTGGGGGCGGGGCTGGCGGTGCCAATCAGCGGTTTTGCCAATTCCGTCGCCGCCTCCATGATGGAGCATCGCAGCGAGGGCTATGTCCTGGGCAGCGGCTGCAATAGCTTTAAGCTGGCAGGGGCCGTAGTGGTATTTGGCATTATTTCCGCCTTCGGCGTGGCTTTGATCCTGATGTTCCTGGGGAAAATCTGAGCACTGTAGCTCATCAAAACGGTATCAGGGGCAGTGCTAAGCTGGTTGAATACGCCGGAAATGGAGAAGAATATGCAGATCAGGCAGCAAGGCAGGCAAACATGGTTGTTTGACGGCCCGCTCGGTATTATCGGCCAGGCGGCGGTGGCAGGCCCAAGGGAGGGGCAAGGCCCGCTCGCGGCGGATTTTGACCAAATTTTCGATAATTTACGGCTTAAACAGGACAGCTTTGAGAAATCAGAGCAAAAAATGGGTGAGCGGGCCGCCAGGGCCGCCATTGCCAAGGCTGGGTTGACGCCGGATGAGGTCGATGTTTTTTTTGCCGGCGACCTGATCAACCAGATCACGCCCTCCGGCTTTACCGCGCGCAGCATCGGTATTCCTTTCTTTGGTCTTTTTTCCGCCTGTTCCACCGCTACCGAGGCCTTATCGCTGGCCTCTCTCTGCGTGGCTTCGGGCGCAGCGCGGCGGGCTCTGGCTTTGGCCAGCAGCCATACCTGTACCGCGGAGCGGCAGTTTCGCTATCCCAATGAGTATGGCAGCCAAAAGCCCCCTTATAGCCAGGTTACGGCGACTGCGGCTGGCGCGGCGCTTGTCGCGGCCGAGCCTGCTGCGGTAAAGGTGAGCGCGGTTACCGTGGGCCGTGTCTGTGATGAGAGGATCAGTGATCCCTTTCAGATGGGAGCCGCTATGGCGCCGGCCTTTGCCGATACCGTGCAGGCTCATTTCCGTGAGCGCGGCGTGGATGTAGACTACTATGACTTGGTATTAAGCGGCGACCTGGGACGGGTGGGACAGGCGATAGCGCAGGATTTATTACAATTGCAGGGCCTGTCTTTAGCGCAGGAGCAATTGGCTGACTGCGGTCTTTTGCTCTATGGCGGCGATAAGCGGGTCTTTTCCGGCGGCAGCGGCTGTGGTTGCGCCGCCGCTGTGGGTTTCGGCCATATTTACCGGCGCATCAGCCAAGGCGAATTGCGGCGCGTGCTGCTATGCGCGACCGGAGCGCTTTTATCGCCGGTTGCCAATCAGCAAAAAGAAAGTATCCCGGCGATTTGTCATGCCGTGGCCTTGGAGAGGGGGGAATAAAATGATCGGCGAACTGCTGCTTCAATTGCTCAAAGCGTTTTTGGTCGGCGGCGGCATCTGCCTGATCGGGCAGCTGCTATTCGATGTGGCCAATCTTACGCCGGCGCATACCATGAGTATTTTGGTGATCGGCGGCAGCATTCTCTCCGGGCTGGGCGTTTATCCATTGCTCGCCGATTTTGCCGGCTTTGGCGCTATGTTGCCGATTAGCAGCTTTGGCAATACGCTGGTGCAAGGGGCGCGGGCCGGCGCCGAGTCGCATGGATTTTTCGGTATTTTTTCCGGTCTTTTAAAGCAAGTGTCCGCCGGAATCAGCGCCGCGGTAATTTTTGGTTTCCTCGCAGCCTTGTTCTTTAAACCAAAATCTTAAGCGACAGGCCAAGGCGGCATTTGATTAATGGTATTTTGTCGAAAAATTTGCTATAATATAAATAAAAGCGCAGGAAGCAGTGATTGCCGATGGCCCGCTTCGCCGACTTAATCATCAATCGCAAAAGCCCTGCTTTGGACAGGGTCTTTACATATAGCGTCCCAGAGCGGTTGCAGAATGACCTGCAGGTGGGGATGCTCGTTGGCGCGCCTTTTAACAGGGAAAAATTAGAGGGCGTAGTCATCCGGCTGCATGATCAGGCCCCCGAGCTGTTTACGGCGCGCGATATAACGGCCATCCTCAGCGAACAGCCGCTGTTCAGCGCTGAACTGCTGGAGCTTTCCCGCTGGATCGCCGAGTATTATCATTGTTCGCGCGCAGCCGCTCTACAGGCGATGCTGCCCGCGGGGATGAATCTTGCCGGCCGCTTGCCGCAGGCCGCTTATCATGATTGCTACCGCCTGGCGGAGGATTATGCCACAGCGCGCATGAGTGTCAAGCGTCAGGCCTTGACAGAGCTGCTATTGGCTGAAGGTGAGCTGGACGCGGCGGCGCTTACTGAGCGTGGTTTCGGGCGGCCCTTTTTGCAATCCGCCGTCAAAGCGGGACTGCTGGTCAAAGAGCGCCGCCGCCTGTTGCGCGAGGCCGAGGTATACATGACCGAGGCAACGGGTCTAAACGCCGGGCAGCAAGCGGTCTATGAAGCGATTATCAGCGAGCGCGCCGCCGCCAACAGGCCGTTTTTACTGCATGGCGTGACCGGCAGCGGCAAGACAGAGATTTATTTGCGCCTGATCGCCGATGCGGCGGACCGCGGTGAGCAAAGTATTTTATTGCTGCCGGAAATAGCCCTTTCGGCGCAGATGATCGATATGCTGTCCCGCCGGCTGCAGTTACCGCTGGCTCTGCTACATAGCGGCCTGCTGGCCAGCGAGCGGCGGCGCATTTGGCAGGAGATCGCGCTTGGCCACTATAGCGTCGTTGTCGGCGCGCGCTCCGCAGTATTCGCGCCGACGCCGCGCTTGGGACTGATCATTATCGACGAGGAACAGGAAAACAGCTATAAGCAGGAGAATGTACCGCGGTTTCACGCCGTGACCACAGCGGTAAAGAGGGCCGGGCTCTGCGGCGCGCAATTAGTTCTGGGTTCCGCAACACCTTCGGTAGAAAGCTATTATGCGGCGGAGCAGGGCAAATATGCATTGGGCTGCTTGCACCGGCAATATTATCCGGCGCCTCTGCCCGAGGTAAATATTGTCGATATGCGGCGGGAACTGGCGGCGGGGCATAAATTAATTTTCTCCCGCGAGCTGATCTCAGCCATTGAGCAGACTTTGGCAGCAGGCGACCAGGCAGTATTGTTTTTAAACCGGCGCGGTTACTATAGTTTTATTTCCTGCCGCGACTGCGGACACAGCATTGTCTGCAGCCATTGCGCGGTGACGCTTTCCTATCATGCGGGCAGCGATGGCGGCCGGCTCAAATGCCATTATTGCGGCGAGGTGCAAGCGCCGCCGCGGCTTTGCCCCTATTGCGGCAGCCGCCATATCCGCAGTTTTGGCGTTGGCACGCAGCGGGTGGCGGATGAGGCGGCGCGGCTGTTTCCCGGCAGCCGTATCGCCCGGCTTGACAGCGATGTCATGGAGGAACGGGGCTGGCATCAGCAGGTCTATCAGCGGATGCAAAGCCGTCAAGTGGATATACTTGTCGGCACGCAGATGGTGGCGAAGGGCCTGGATTTCCCACATTTGCAGTTGGCTGCGGTGATCGCGGCCGACACTATGCTTAATTTGCCGGATTGGCGGGCAGGGGAGCATACATTTCAGTTGATCAGCCAGTTGATCGGCCGGGCCGGCCGCCGCGAGCGGCAAGGGCGGGCGATCATCCAGACCTATAATCCCGAGGCTTTGCCAATAGTCGCCGCGGCTAACCATGATTATCAGGGCTTTTATCGTTATGAGCTGGAGCAGCGGCGTTTACATGGTTATCCGCCTTATAATCATTTGCTGCGTTTGCTCTTTACTTCAGAGCAGCAGGGGGAATTGGTGGAGGCGACCGCCGCCTACGCGCATTATTTAGGCGAGGAATTAGCGGGCAGCGCCGAGATTTGCCATCCGACCGACGCGCCTTATCCGCGGATCAAAGACCGTTGGCGGCGGCAGATCCTGGTCAAGGCTGAGGATATTCAGGCCGCGGGCGACGCGGCTGAGCGAGCCTGGGCTACAACGCTCGCGGCGGAGCGGCTACCGCGTGATATTCTTTTCAGTCTTGATATTGATCCGATGAGCCTTTTTTAGCTTTCTCTTTTTACGGCTGGACTATTGTCGGAAAAAAAGTATAATAATACTAGAAAGGTTTGAAAAAGAATATTTATCGCTATTGTATTTTAGTATAGATTTCCGGCGAAGCTGTTAACTAAATTTGACCAAGGCGGGATACAATATGGCTAATGTAAGAAAAATTATTACCGAGGAAGATCCGCTGCTGCATCAAAAATCAGTACAGGTGCAGCGTTTTGGCCGTTCTTTGCATAAATTACTGGATGATATGCGCTTAACCATGTATCAGGCTGAAGGCGTAGGACTGGCCGCGCCTCAGGTCGGCATCTTAAAGCAGGTCGTTGTGATCGACGACCGGGAAAACGGCTATCTTGAACTGGTCAATCCGCAGATCATCGAGCGCAAAGGCTCCATAGAGTCGACCGAGTTCTGCCTTTCCGTACCGGATCGCGGCGGCAAGGTTGAGCGCTCCCGGGTTATTCGGGTTAATGCCCAAGACCGCGACGGCAAGCCTTTCGGCATTAAATGCACAGAGCGGCTGGCAATCATTTTCCAGCATGAAATCGACCACTTAAACGGCGTTCTTTTTACCGATATCATGAGCGAAGAGGTGAGCCGCGAACAGGCTTTGGCGGAAGAAGAGGACGAAGTTAAGCCGGGAAAGGGAGCCAAAGCATGAGAATCGTCTATTTAGGCAGCCCGGATTTTGCCGTTCCGCCTCTGCGAAGCATGGCGGCGGCCGGCTGGAATATCAGCGCCGTATTCAGCCAGCCCGACCGGGCTCGCGGCAAAAGAGGCCAGGAATTGCTGCCGACGCCGGTAAAAAGCGCGGCGCAGCAATTGGCTATTCCCGTGTTCACTCCGGCGAGCATCAATAGCGAAGAAGCGCTTGACTTAGTGAAAGATTGCCGACCTGATCTGCTGGTAGTGGTGGCTTATGGCCAACTGCTTAAGCCGGATCTGCTGGCTATTCCCAGATGTGGCGCGGTCAATATCCATGCCTCGCTGCTGCCGGCTTATCGCGGCGCGGCGCCGATGCAGCGGGCTCTGATGCGGGGCGAACGGCGCAGCGGCGCTACGATTATGTATCTTGACCAGGGTATGGATAGCGGTGATATAATATTGCAGCAGGAAATGCCGCTGGGAGAAAATGAAACTTTTGCCACATTGCATGAACGGCTGG
>JAAYYR010000040.1 GCA_012515255.1 Clostridia bacterium
AAGGATTATGTGCGTATAGACGAGGGCGGCTATATCAAGCTCACGGACAGCGGTCGCGCGATTGCCGAGCGCATCTATGAGCGGCATACCCTGCTCACGGATATGCTGGTCTCCCTGGGTGTGGACGAGGAAACCGCGGCGGCTGACGCCTGCCTGCTGGAGCATGATATCAGCGACCGCTCCTTCGAATGCATCAAGCGGCATTTCCTCAACCGGAAGCCCCAATAGGGGTGGGGCAGCGCGGCAGCGCGGTTTTACCCTTAAGCGGGCAGCGGCCCGGCCTTCCGCCATATTTTGCGGCTGGGGCCGGGTTTTTTCGCGTTGACCAAGCCGGGCTAATTGGCGGAATTGGCTGAAAAATAGCGCAGGCGTGAAAAGCATATATCACGCTCCCTGTGCATAAAATTGTACAAAGTGTAGTATCATTTGCACAAAGGTTTTCGCGCCCTGCCACAAAATATATAAACCATATACATAAATTTTACAAATGTTAATAATTGTATTTTGACAATTAAAAAAAGTAGTGGTAATATGGTTTACAGCAGGCAAAGTCGAATGGAGACGATTTGTGCCTGAATGGGGTAGAGGGCCGAAGACGACCGGGGGTATTATGCATCCGAGTATACATATTACTGGTGCTTTTACTATTGCTTTTGTATTGCCCGGCATGATTTTGCGTACGCGCAATCATAATGCTTTGGTTTTTTATCCTTTTTTTGCGCAACTGCGGCGTAAGAAAGGGATTTTTTGTTGTAACACATCAAGTAAGGAGGGTAACAATGAGCGAGAACAAACAGGGATGTTGCTGCTGTGAACCCAGCAGCGAGGAGCAGGCCAAGTACGAGCAGATTGCCCAGGTGATCGAAGCCTATAAAGACAAGCCGGGCAGCCTGATCATGGTGCTGCATGCGGCTCAGCAGATTTATGGTTATCTGCCGATCGAGCTGCAGAGATTTATCGCGGACGGGATGAATTTACCCCTGTCCGAGGTGTACGGCGTGGTCAGCTTCTATTCCTTCTTCTCCACTACGGAGAGGGGTGAGCATACGCTGCGCGTATGCCTGGGCACCGCCTGCTATGTCCGCGGCGGCAAAAAGCTGGTGGACGCGCTGGAGGATATGCTGGAGGTAAAGGTCGGGGGCACCACTGCCGACAAGAAGTTCACCTTTGAGATCGCGCGCTGCATCGGCGCCTGCGGTCTGGCGCCCGCGCTGATGATCGACGACACGGTGTTTAAGCAGGTTGCGCCGGCTAAGCTGGCCGCTCTGCTGTCACAGTATTAGGAGGTGAAACTTTGTGGCGATGAAGATTAATTCCCGGCAGGACCTCGACAATATTAAATACGCCTATGAGCAGGAGATAGCCAAATATCATCATCAGGTTCTGGTCTGCGCCGGCGCCGGCTGCGTCAGTTCCAACTGCTATGCCGTGCGCGACGCGGTGGCTGATGAATTGGCTAAGCTGGGCCTGGCCAATGAAGTGAAAATGTACGAGACAGGCTGTATGGGCACTTGCGCCGTGGGGCCGGTGATTTTGATTTTGCCGGAGCGCGTGTTCTATACCAATCTTGACCCGGATAATGTGCGCGATGTGCTGCGCGCCCATCTGCTGGAAGGCCGGGTGCTCGAGGAACATACCTTCTTTGACGTGGTGGAAAGCCGCCATATCCCGGTGATCGACGATATCCCCTTCTTCAGCAAGCAGGTGCGTATCGCCCTGCGCAATTGCGGTATCATCGAATACGGCAGCATTGAAAGCTATATTGCCAACAGCGGTTATTATGCCGCGGAGAAGGCTCTGACCTCTATGAGCGATATGCAGGTGGTGGAGGAAATCAAAGCCTCCGGCCTGCGCGGCCGCGGCGGCGGCGGTTTCCCCACCGGCGTCAAATGGGAAG
>JAAYYR010000041.1 GCA_012515255.1 Clostridia bacterium
GCTTTTTCCTGGAGCTGCCGGGCGATCTGCCGCGGCGGGCCATCGCTAATCAAGCGGCCCTGCTCCAGCACAAGCAGGCGATCGGCAAGCGGCAGCACTTCCTCCAGACGGTGCTCCGTGAGCAGCACGGCTGTGCCAAGCTCGCGGTTGATCTTGGCTAAAGTATGGAGGAAATCCTGAGCCGCGATCGGGTCAAGCTGCGCCGTTGGCTCATCCAGGATCAGCACTGCCGGATGCAGCGTCATCACCGCCGCCAAATTGAGTAATTGCTTTTGGCCGCCGGAGAGGCTGGCCACATCCTTGTGGAACCAGGCTTCAATGCCGAAAAAAGCGGCGATTTCCGCGACGCGCAAGCGAATGGTCTGATTGTCAAGGCCGAGATTCTCCAGACCAAAGGCCAGCTCATGCCAGACCTTATCCGTCACCAACTGATTATCGGGGCTTTGCTGCACCAGGCCGATCTCAGCCGCCTGGCTGCGCGGCTCTACCTGCGCGAGCGGCTGCCCGCGGAAAAGTATGCCGCCTTCTGCGTCGCCCCAGGGCGCGACAGCGCTTTTGAGCTGGCGCAGCAGCGTTGTTTTGCCGCTGCCCGAAGCGCCGATCAGCGTGACGAATTGCCCCGGCTCCAGGCTGAAGCTGATTTGCCGCAGCGCGGCGGTACGCGCGCCGGGATAAGTGAAGCTGAAATTCTCCACTTGATAAAGGGACATTATCCTACCTCATGGCCTGCAGTATGATTGAAGCTTCGCTGATGGCCGCGCCGCGCCGCGATTTCGCAGCCCCAAGGCAGCAGCAGCAATAAAGCATAGGCGATAAGCGCGCTGCCGCCCCAGGCGTTGGGCAGCAAGCTTGTCAGGCGGGGGAAAAAGCCGTAGGCAAGCGTTTGGCAGGCTGCCGCCGCCATCAGCCAGCCGCCGGAAATGACGATCAACAGGATGGCTATTGTATCGCGGCGCCGCCAGCGCCATAAAGAAAAAGAGCTGCGACCGGGCAGGCCATAGCCGCGGCTTTTCATGCTGTCTGCCGTCTCGATTGAGTTCTCCAAAGCCCAGGTGATGAGGATGGAGATAATCTTGATCAGCAGCCGCAGCCTTTGCCGCAGCGGGCCATGGCTGAAATCGCGTCCCAGCCCCTGCTCGGCCTCTGCGATGCGGCGCGCCTGACGGGCAAAGCGCGGCACCGAGCGCAGACCCATGGTAAAGAGCAGGGAAAAAGCCGGCGCGGCGCGGCCGAAAAGGAAAATCAGCTTATCCGAGGTCAGCAGGGCGCCGGCCAGGGAAAACCAATATAGCACCGCCGCCAGCATCGCCGCTGCAGCCAGGCCATAGAGTATGGCCTCCATGGTGACGGCGGCTCCGCCCGGCAGGCGAAAGAGCAGGCTGACGCCGCGATGATTGAATAAGGGATTAAGCAGCGCACAGGTAAGCGCCAGCGTCAGCACAAGGGAAAGGGGCGGGCGGCCGCTTTTGAGCCGCGTCGTATAGGCCAGCGCGGCCAGCAGCGAGCTTGCCAAGGCCAGAGGATGCATAAACAGCATGGCCGCGACGATGACGCACAGAAAATAGGCGAAGACAACCGCCGGATGATAAGCGGCAAAAGCGCTTTTATGCTCGCTGCTTTTCGGCATCGCCGGCTCCTTTCCCGTCCAGCCGCGGATAAAAAAACGGCTGGGCAAAAGCCACAGCCGCGTTTCTGTGCGTAAATGGGGAAGCGGAATGAGAACTCGCTGCCGCCGCTTCTTGTAGGTCTCCTGGCTTATGCTTAGGGGATTGCAAGCAATCCCTGCGTCCGCGGCTCATAGTCTTCTCGGTTGCCCAATGACCGGCTTACGCCCCTAGCCGCGTCCTCCACACTTACAGTGCCGGCACGCTCCGGATTCACACCGGATTCCCTTGTTCAGCGCTGAGCCGGGTCTTGAAAGCCGGCCCATAAGCGCCACAAAAAGCCTATTAATGCTAATGTCAACCGTATAGGTTGCTGATCTAAAAATAAACCATCATCAGGTTTTTGTCAAGTGATCCGGGACAGCGGTTGCGTTGCCTTTTTGTTATTTACGCCGTTTGCAGACGCTAGCAAAGATTAGCGGCTTTGTCAAGAGGAAATTTTTTGGGCCTCACATAATAAAAAGCCAGATAAAAAGGGTTATCCACATAGTTATCCACATTATCCACATGTAGATATCCACAAGAAAAGCAGAAAGGTGGATAATTTTGTCACTATTAATAATAAATGTATGATCATGAATTATTGTGCATTTTATACTATGGAGCGGCGCAGCCGGGCGGAAACGCTCACGGCAAAATTCGCGGCCTGCCCGGGCGGGATCTTTATCTGATAATGCGCTTATACCAAGAGCATTCAGCCAACGGCTGGGCCGGTTTGAAACAAAAGCCGCGATTTTCACCGTTGTTACGCCGCCGCCGGTCGCTCAGGGGATGACCTGGGGATAAACTGCCGGCGCTATGGCGGCTGTTGTGCGGCGCAACAAGCCGGCGCGAAGCTCGGGGAGGCGGCACAGCGATTATACGCCCCTGCCGCCCCGGATTAAGGCTAAAGCCGGCCGGACAGCGCTAAAAGCCGCGGCGGGAATCTTCATGGTAGCGCTGCTGATTGTAGCGGCGCAAGCTGCGGTTTCCCCCGCTATGATCGGTTTTGATGTCGGAAATAATTGTAATTTTATGAAAATTACCTGAACATTACGCAAGGATTATGTTTGTTTTTCGAGAAAACATATGGCATGGAAAATTATAAATGGAAAAACCTGGCTCTAAACCTGCGCGATGATTGCACGGAGTATCAATATGAATCGTTAAGGGTTTTGGGGGAGAATGCGGCGGTCGTGATTCATGAGCTAAGAGCGCCCTTGGCGGGTATTTACGCTCAATTACAGCTCTTGGAGCGCGGCCTGAAATCCGCTTTGGGTCCGCAATGGGATGAACGGTTCTCCCTGATCTATGGCGAAATCAAGCGCGTCAGCAATCTTTGCGATCAACTGATGATACTGGCCGCGGGTAAAAAGGGCGAATGTCTGCCGGTTGATATGGCCGGTGTCTGCAGTGATACAGTCGCCTTGCTGCGCGCTATGGCCTGCTCGCGCGGCGTTAATATCGATATGAACATCGGGACGGATTTACCGCTGGTGCTGGGCGACGACAGCCAACTGCGCTGCCTGCTGATCAATCTGGTCAGCAATGCCATTCAAGCTTTGGCCGGCTATGACGGCGAAGGCAAAATCAACATAAACCTGGAGCGTAATGATCAGGGCCTGCGGCTGATGGTCAAGGATAATGGCCCGGGCATGGGCATAGATATTATGGAGCGCATCTTTGATCCTTTTTTCACCACCAAATCCAGTGGCAGCGGTTTGGGTCTGCCGCTATGCGCCGATATAGCTAAATCGCATCGGGGCGAGCTAACCGTGTACAGCGAACCGAACCAGGGCGCGACCTTTGTTCTTTGCCTGCCCGCTGCTGCTGATTAAAAAGCGGCCGTTGACGGCCGCATGACCTCCCCAGAGCCGGGGAGGATTTTTTATGGCCCGGCGCCTGGCGAAGCGCGGGGGAAAAAGTCGAGCCACAGCGTTTCTTGGTGAGAAACGCATTGTAAATCAGCCACTTTTCGCTTATAATAAGCAAAGATGGCCCGGCCGCTGCGGCGGAGCAAGAGCAATGCTTACCCCGGGCCGGATTTCAGGCAAAGGAACGTGATTATGAGCAGGACAAGGTTTATCCTGGCACTGATCCTGGCCCGCCTTTCCCGGGCGCTGATCGGGCTTGTCAAGCCCGGCGGCGGTACTACTTTTCCCGGCCGTCTGGCATTGAAAATCGATCCCGGCTTTGTCGGCCATTTTCAAAACCTCGACCCGGCCAAAATCATCTATATCACCGGCACGAATGGTAAATCGACGACGACGAACCTGCTGGCGGCCATGCTGCGCCGCGCCGGCATCAGCGCGGCCGTCAATACGGAGGGCGCTAACCTTCTGGCCGGGGTAGCCGTGACGCTGATCGGCGCCGCTTCCTGGCGCGGCCGTTTCCGCGAAGAATATTTAGTCCTCGAGGCGGATGAGCGCTTTTTGCCCATCATCTGCAAGCAGTTGCCGCCGGCTTGGCTTTGCGTCACCAATATACAAAAAGACCAGGTGCAGCGTAATGGGGAGCCGGATATTATTTATCGCAAAATCAGCGAATCCCTGCGCCGCGACACAGTATTATTCCTCAATAATGATGAGCCGCGCAGCCTGTCGCTGGCCCCACAGGTGGAAAAAAGCATCTTCTTTGGCGTGGAGCAAAACGCTAAAAGCTTTGCCAAGCGGGGCTTTTTCACTACCACCATGTCTTGCCCGGCCTGCGGCGCGCCAATCCGCTTTTAACGCTATAATATCGATAATGTCGGCGCATTCGCCTGCTCCCGCTGTGAGCTTTCCAGCTCTGTCAGCCCCACTTATCTGGCGCGTCATATCGATTTTGACGCCGGCACATTTTCTGTGGATGGTTTCAGCTACCGCCTGCCTTATGGCGCGCCCTATTTTCTCTATTGCTATATCGCCGCTATCGCCATAGCGCGGGAGATCGGCGTCCGCCCCGAGTTCTGCGCCGCCGCCCTCGCCGAATTCATCAATGTCGGCGGCCGCCTGGCCGAACTGCGCTCGGGCAGCCGCACTATCAATTATGTGCGCATGAAACAGGAAAACCCGGAAACGCTGCAAAGCGCTTTTGATTATATCGCCGAGGATACGAGGCCGAAAATAGTCATGCTGGCCCTGGACGAGCTGGTGGATTTTCATCCCCATTACACCAATACCTTTTATGCCTTTGATTGCGATCTTGAGCGGCTGATCGAATCCGGCGTCAGCCATTATATCTGCTTTTCCGGCACCGTGGCTTATGACGCGGCCAATCGCCTGATTTATGCCGGGGTGCCGCGCAAAAAAATCACGGTGCTGCCTACAAACGATAACCGCGTCATCGTCGCCGAGCTGGCAAAGCATGATTGCGACAATGTCTATCTCATCACCTGGCTGTATAAATTTAAGTCATTGCAAAAATACCTTAGCCGGCATGACAAAGCCTTGCAACCCGCCGCGGCGCGGCAAGGGGGTGGCCGATAAATGGAAAAGATCAATGTTTTATGGCTGTATCCCGATATACTCAACCTGCACGGCGACCGGGGCAACCTCATGGCGCTGCAGCGCCTGGCTAAGCTGAGCGGCTTGCCGCTGACAATCATGCGGCATGACGCTTTGGATCAGCCGCTGCTTTTGGGCTCTGCCGATTTGATCATGCTCGGCAGCGGCGAAATCAAGGATTTGCCGCGCATTATCGCCGCGCTCAGGCTCCAGCAGGGCGAGCTGGCCGAGTTCTTGAACCGCGGCGGCTATCTGCTGGCTACCGGCAGTTCAGGCGCTGTGCTGGGCCGCGAAACAAGACGCCTTGACGGCAGCGTTTTTGCCGGATTGAAATTGCTGCCCTTCTTCTGCCGCGAGCGGCAGCGGGTGCTGGGCGACGATATCTGGTTCACATTGCTTGATCAGCCGGAGCAGCAAATACTTGGCAATCAAATCCAGGTCCTTGATTTCGAGCTTGAGGATAAGGCCGAGCCTTGGGGGCGGTTGATTTACGGCTACGGCAATCAGGGCGACGACCGCGAAGGCTGCCGCTGCGCTTTCGGCGCGGGCAAAATCATTACCACAAATACCCTAGGGCCGCTGCTCGTCAAAAACCCCCGCCTCACCGTGGGGCTGCTTGCTGAAATCGCCGAGATCAAAAGCCTGCGCAAGCCGCGCAATCTGGCCTTACGCGATATCGAATACGAAGATAAATCCGCCGAATTGATCAAGCGCTTCATCAGCCAAAAGATGGCGCGCAAAAGAGCCTAAAGTAAGGGGGAGCGATTTTGTATCCGCGAATCATCATCGACCGCCATGCCATATTGGCCAATGCCCGCGTTCTTCGCGATCAGGCGGCTCGGCGCGGCGTTGACGTCACGCCGGTAGTCAAGGCGCTCGCAGGACATAAGCTGGTGGCGGATATTGTTTCGCTCGGCTTTAAGCGCATTGCCGACGCCGGCCTGGAGCATATCCGCGCTTATGCTGATCTGGATGTGGATATCTGGTTCCTGCGCAATCCCCTGGCCTGCGAGGCCGAGGAGCTAGTGCGGCTGACAACGGGCTGCCTCGTCTCGGAGGCGGCTGCGCTGCGGCTGCTGGAGACGGAAGCTGAGCGCCAAGGCAAAATCTACCAGGTGCTGCTCATGGCGGAGCTGGGCGATCTGCGCGAGGGCTGCGAGGAGGAAGAATTGCTCTCCCTGGCGGCGCTGGCGGAGATTTTGCCCCATATCGAGCTGATGGGCCTGGGCGCGAACCTTAGCTGCTATGGCAATATCCTCCCTGATGAGGATAATATGGCGCGCCTTGTAGAATTGCAGGGCGAGGCTGAGCAGCGGATTAGCCGTCGCCTGCCGCTGCTCTCCGGCGGCAATTCCAGCTCTTACCGTATGCTCAGCGATTGCCTGCTGCCGCCCGCGATCAATGATCTGCGTTTTGGCGAATCAATATTGCTCGGCCGCCTGCCTTGCTATGATGAGCCGATCGAAGGATTGCGCCAGGAAACATTTATCGTCGAGACGCAGCTGGTGGAAGTGAAAACAAAGCCTTCGCTGCCCTGGGGAAGCAGCGGCGATAAAGACAGTTTTGGCGGTGTGGTCAGTTTTACCGATAAAGGCCGCCGCCGCCGCGCCCTGGCGGCTCTCGGCAAGCAGGAAATCCAAATCAGCGGCCTTAGCCCCGAGGATTGCGGCATCGAGTTGCTTGGCGGCTGCTCCGACTATCTGGTGCTGGATGTCACCGACGGCGAGCGGGATTATCAGGTCGGCGATACGGTGCGCTTTATCTGCGACTATGCTGCCGTGGCTACCGCTATGAGCTCGCCATGCATCACCAAGATATATGCATAGCACCCGGCCGCCCGGCTTTGCCGGTCAGCCATAATTCAGGCCTCCGGGAGCGGGGGCTTTTTGTTTGCGCGGGAGCAGCCGGGCTAAAACGCTCTTAGGGGGCTTGCCAATAAGCCAGGCAGCCGGCGACGGCCGCGTCTATCAAATCCCGGTAATGGCCGTCCCAGTAGTTAAGATCATTGGCATTATCAAGGAACAGGTATTCGAGCAGCATCCCCTCTGGTCCCCGGCGTAACTGGGCGGCCATCTCCTGGTTGAGGATTTGATAGCGGTAGGGCGAAAGCGCATAACCGCCGCTTTCGCGCAAGATGAAATAATAATCGCGGCCGCTATGATAATTATCCCGCGACCAGCGCTTATACATGCCGTCGCCGACAAGCCCCCAGTTGCCGTTATTGGCATGCCAGCCCGCCTGGGTAAAAGCGGCGGCCACCTGCTCGGCCCAGGCATTATCCGCTTTGACCGACGTATATATTTGGAAGCCGCTTTTTTTGCCGCCGCCGCCGTTCAAATGATTGGAGATTAAATAAGCGGCGCGGCTGCGGTATATGCTGTCGATGCGCGCGCCAGGCATATAGGGATTATCGCCGCTCTCCGCTACCTGCCCGCCAAATGGCGAGACCATGACCACAAACCCCAAAGCGCTAAGCCGCTCGGTGAAATAAAGCGCCGCTTTGCGGTTTTCCTCGGCCTCTACCCGGCCAAAAGCCAGAGCGCCGCCATCTGTGCCGCCATGGCCGGCGTCCAGGTATATATCGCAATAGCCGGCGGGCAGCGTAGCGGCCTCCGCGATAGATAATCGCAGCAGTCCGTCTGGCTCCCCGGCGCTGAAGCGCCAATGCTTGCGCTTGCCTTGGCGCGGGATGGTATAGCCCTCAAGCGGCGTGAAATCCGCGGCAATCAGCGGCTGCCCCTGATAATCGAAGCTGTATCGTCCCGGCGGTAATTGCCATAGGCACAGCCCCTGATTGATCGTCTCGCCGCAGATCAAGCTCAGGCTTGGCTGTTCCCCGGCGTTGTCTGGCGCGGCTTCGTCGCCGCCGTCCGGGCTTTGGCGATACAGGTTGATTTCCTCCAGCCATAAGCAGGCCGGCTCGGGCGCTTCTTGCCTGGCCTCGGCATAGAGCAGGGCATGTTCGCCATAGACCGCCACGCGGGATAGCGGCAAAGCGCGCTCCCCGGCGACGGTAAGCCCGGCGTCCCGGGGCGCCATGACCGGGAACGCCTCATAGAGCGCTATGCCGGCAAGCAGCAGAGCCGCGGTCAGCAGGGCGGCAAGGACAAAACGGCGTTTTCGTCTCCAAAATAATTTTTTGGCCATTGATCGGCATCCTTATTTTATCTTGCCTGGGCTGGGCCGGCATTTTTAGGCTGTGTGAGCTATAAGCGAAAAACCAGCTGCCATTAAGAAAAAGTTTGAAAAATGGCGTAAAATCTGCTATAATTTTTAAATATGAGTAATTTGAGGAGGGGTGTTTTTGCCAAGGGCTGCTGATTTTCGTAAACTAGGACGTGATGCTTTGAGCGGCAACTGGGCGATGGCGGTGCTGGTGACCTTGATTGGAGCGCTGCTCGGCGGCCTGGCTACTGGTTTCTCCTTTGATTTTTCCGGCAATGATATGGCTTGGGCTTATCATAGCCCCAGCTATGATGCTTTCGTACACTTTTTCACGATCTACGCTATGATTGTTTTTTTGATCGGCGGGGCGATAGAGCTGGGACTATGTACTTTTTTCATCAATTTGCAGCGCCGTTCCGAAATCGGCGTCGGCGACTTGTTCAGCCGCTTCGATATTTTCGGCCGCGCCTTGCTGCTGCGCTTATTCCGCTCTGTGCTTATTTTCCTGTGGTCGCTGCTGCTGATTATTCCCGGCATTATCGCTTCTTATCGCTATGCCCTGGCCACTTATTTAATGAGCCAGAATACCGAGCTGACGGCGCGCGAGGCCATCAATCTTTCCAAACGGATGATGATCGGCCATAAAGGCCGGCTCTTTTGCCTTGATCTTTCATTCATCGGCTGGTTCATCCTCGGCGGTTTGACATTCGGCATCGGCCTGATCTTTGTTTATCCTTATCTGCTTTCGGCCCGGGCCGCCTTTTTTCTTGATTTGCAATATCATTATCAACTGGAAATGAATGGGGCGTCGCCCGGATCTGCCTCGGCGCAGGCGGCAACAGACCCGCACTACGCCGGGCCGGCGGACGCTCAATATACAGCCCCGGCGAATGCCCGGACAATGCCCGGCGATTTATCCGGCGGCGCGCTCAATGAGACGCCCGCGATTATAGCTGAGGCTCCGGTTACGCCGGCGGGCGCGGCGGAACAAAAGGCCGGCGACTCCGGCGCAACAACAACTTAAGCCACGATCAGCGGCGCCTTCCACTCCGGGAGGCGCCCCTCTTTGACGGGCGGACAAGCAGGGTTCGCGCATGGATCAAATGCGGCCGGGGGCAAGGCGCATCTGAAAAGGTAAGCACTTATTTATCATATGGGAGCGACGCTTAAAAAAAAACGGGAGAAACAGCTATGAAAATCGGTTTTGATCATCAAAAGTATCTGCAATTGCAAAACAAATATATTCGCGAGCGCATTGAGCGCTTTGGCAATAAGCTTTATCTGGAATTCGGCGGCAAATTATTCGACGATTTTCATGCCTCGCGCGTGCTGCCGGGCTTTGAGTCAAATGCCAAGATTAAGCTGTTGCTGGAGCTTAAAGATATCGCGGAAATAATCTTCGCCATTTCCGCCCCTGCCATCGAGCATAATAAGATCCGCGCTGATATCGGCATCACTTATGAAATGGATGTGCTGCGGCTGATCGAAAGCTTTACAGCTCTTGGACTGCCGATCAATTCCGTGGTCATCACCCAGTACACCGACCAAAGCTCCGCCCATATCTTCAGCAATAAGCTGCAGATGCGCGGCATCAAAACTTATTTTCACAGCCTGACCAAAGGCTATCCCACAGAGGTGGATACTATTCTTTCCGACGAGGGCTACGGCGCCAATCCTTATATTGAAACGACCCGGCCCCTGGTCGTGGTGACAGCGCCCGGCCCCGGCGCAGGCAAGCTCGCCACCTGCCTCTCCCAGATTTACCATGAGAATAAGCGCGGCGTCGCAGCGGGCTATGCCAAATTTGAAACTTTCCCCATCTGGAATTTACCCCTGAAGCATCCGGTGAACCTGGCCTATGAGGCGGCGACCGCTGATTTGCGCGACGTCAATATGATCGACCCCTATCATTTGGAAAAATACGGTATTACGACGGTCAATTATAACCGCGATATCGAAGCCTTCCCCATCATTAAAACCGTGCTTTGCCGGGTGCTGGGGGAGGACCTCTATTATTCTCCTACAGATATGGGCGTCAATATGGCGGGTTATGCCATCATTGACGATGAAGCGGTGCGGCAGGCGTCCTGCCAGGAAATCATCCGCCGCTATTTCCGGGCTTTATGCGACGCTAAGCAGGGCCTGGTCGAGCATGATATCCCGGCTCGCATCGAAATGACCATGCAACAGCTCGGCCTGCGCGAAGAAGACAGGGAGGTAGTGCCGGTGGCCCGGGCCAAGCAAGAGCAGCGCCAGGTGCCGGCCGTCGCTTTTCAGCTGCCGGACGGGCGTATCACCACCGGCCGCGCTTCGGATTTAATGTCGGCGCCCGCCTCGGGCGTGATCAATGCCATCAAGGCCCTCGCCGATATAGCGGATCCCTTGCTGCTGCTGTCCAGGGTAGTGCTCGATCCGATTATCAGCCTGCGCCAGAATATCTTGAAAGTTCATGACAGCGCCCTCTCCCTGGCTGATGTCCTGACCGCGCTCTCGCTATGCGCCGCCACTTCTCCCGTTGTGTCGCTGGCGGTGCATCAGTTATCGAATCTCCGCGGCTGCGAAGTCCATTGCACCGTGATCATGGATCCGGCGGACGAGGCTGTGCTGCGGCAACTGGGCGTCAATGTCACCTGCGACCCGGTATTCGCGGAAAAAGCGATCTACGATAAATAAGCCCGCGCCCGTCGCCGGCCAAGACTAAGCGCAAAACAAAAAAGCAGCCCGCTTGGGGCTGCTTTTCTATGTAGGCTTTCTAGGCGGCAAAATACTCCTTGAGCGGGATGGGGATATTATTGATAATGACGCGCGCCAGCTCCTCCACATTGCTTCTGCTTTGTTCCGTAAGCCAGCGCATCACCATGCCCTTGGCGCCATAGGCGAAAAAGATCAGCGCCTCCCATTGCTCGCTGTCCATCCTGCCCTGGGAGCCGCGCAGTTCTATTTCTTGCGCCAGGCTGATGATGCCGCGTTCAAAGGGGCCGGGGACGCCTTTATCATTATTGCCGGGTAAAGCATAAATATAGAACAGCCGGTACTGGCTGATGGTATTGAGCGCAGTCAGGATATAGTCGCTGAAAGAATTGTTTTCCCAATAGGCATGGCGGGATTTCTCATTATTTTTATCGCAAAGCCAATCAACCATATCCTGTTTATTTTTAAAGTTATAATAGAAGGTTTGACGGCTAAGCCCTGATTTGGCCGCTAATTCACGCACATCGATTTTGTCCAGACTCGATTTCTCCAGCATTTGCATAAGGGCTTGCTCTAGTAGGAGTTTAGCTTGTTTCTTAACCATGGTTTCCTCCGCGTCAACATTGTTTAGTTTATTACTAATGATTGTTTAGTTTATTATACCTTGCTCTGCATAAAAAATAAAGATGTCAAGACGACAAAATGTAAAAAATTTAAAATTTTGTCCACATATTTGCCATATATTGTAACCCAGATACCGCGATACCTCGAAAACATGCCGGATGGATTGCGCTTAGCCGCCCGGAGCTAAGAAAAAAACAACCCTGCCGTCAGCCGCGGCAGGGTTAAGGAGCAGACGCCCGCTCAGGCTAATTAAGATATTTCATCGGGTCGGTATGGCTGCCGTTGACGCGCACTTCAAAGTGGAGATGATTGCCGGTGCTGTTGCCGGTGGTGCCGACATAACCGATGGTATCGCCCATGAGCACTGTAGCGCCCGCGGCAAAGCTGCCAAAGCGGCTCATATGCGCGTACAATGTGGTGATGCCGTCGCCATGATTAATCTGCACCGTATTGCCGTAACCGCTGATCCAGCCTACGGAGATGATCACGCCATCCGCGGCGGCATAGATCGGGGTGCCGCCGTCCGCGCCGATATCAACGCCGGTATGCATGCGGTAATCGCCGGAGAGGGGATGCCAGCGCATACCGTAGGGGTCGGTAATCCAGTTTTTGCCCCAAGGCGAGGGCAGAGGCCAGATCATGCTGCCGCCATAGGAAAGCGTATCGCCATAGGAGGCCAAATATTCGCGTATCTGCGCGCTGACCTGTTCGGATGCTGCCTCAAACTGGTTCAGCATGGCGATATAGCCTTCTTTGGTGGATACAGCCTCGCCCATTTTCACCATTTTTTGGTTTTGCAGCGCCTCCAGATCGAGCTGCATATCCTTAAAATCATAGGTCATCACTTCAAGCTCATCGCGCATCTTTTCCATCTGCGCTTTATTGCGGGCGATGGCATTGCGCTCTTTGGTGATCTCATTCATCATATGGCGGTCTTGATCCATGATTAGCTGCATCATATCAAAAAGGGCGATGAAATCGTCGAAGCTGTCTGTTTCAAAAATTACATCAAGAAAAGAGATATCGCCGTAAATATAGACGTCGATCAGGCGCTGCTCCAGATAAGCGCGGCGCTCGGCCAGGCGCTCCTCGGCGTCGGCGATCTCAGCCTCGGCTTTCTCGATCTGGGCATTGGCGTCATCGATGCCGACCTGAATCGCGTCCAGCTGCGCCTGTACGGTGAGCATCTTGGCCTCGATCTCCGCCAGCTCATTCTCATAGCCCTTGATCACCGAGCTTTGATTGGCGATCTGAGTTTTCAGATCAGCCATCTGGTCTTGCAGATCCCGCTGCTTGTCGCGGTAGGTTTGCAGCGGATCATTGCTATCAGCCGCGGCCGCGTCGAGGCCGCTTAAATCGGCGCCGCTGGCTGTGGCCACAAACAAGCCGCAAGCAGCCATGATACAGAGCAGGCAGGCGGCGAAAAACAAGCGTATTAATTTTTTATTTGTCGCTGTAGTCATGTTTACACCTTTAAAAAACGAGCCAGGGGGATAACGCTGCCGATGGCCCCCAGCAATAAGCCGGCGCCGAGAGTAAAGACGGTGGCGCTGCCCCAGACCTGCGACAGGGGCAGGATCTGCACAAAGGAGACAGTGGCGGAAATATAGGCCGCGGCCTGCGAATATAGCAGCATTTCCAGGCCGAGGGCCAAAAGCGCGCCCAGGACGCCGAGCATCATGCCCTCAAGGAAAAAGGGCCAGCGCACAAAAGCGTCGGTGGCGCCGCACCATTTCATCACCATGATTTCTTTTTTGCGCGCAAGAATCGTCAGGCGGATGGACAGCGCAATCAGTACCACGGCCGCGACGCAGAGCAGGATCATCACTGCCAGCCCGGCCTGGCGCAGGGTATCGGTGAGGGCGAATAGCCGCTCCACGGTGCCGGCGCCATAGGTAGCCTCATAGATGCCGTCAATCTTTTTCACCGCGTCATAGATGGGCTTGACATCGTCGGCGCCGGCGGCGGTAATGGAAAAGCTGTCGGGCAGGGGGTTTTTGCCGCCCAGGGTCGCAAGCAAATTGCTGTCATTAAAGCGGCCTTCCAGGCTTTCCAGCCCCTGATCCTTGCTGACAAACTCGACGTTTTTTACGCCGCTGATAAATTTGATTTGCGTTTCGATATTGCGGTAATCACGTTGCGTGAGGTCAAAATCAAGATAAGCCATGACCCGCACATCCTCTTCCACCTTATTGGCATTGGCGTTCAAATTGGCGATAATCAGCCAAAAAAAGGTGCAAAGGAACAGGGAAATAGTGATGGTCAGAATCGCGGCCACAGTCATCCAGCTATTGCCGCGCATCGACTTAAGGGCCTGTGAACCTATGTATTTAAACGAATATGCTTTTATAGCTGCCACCCCCCCACAGTATCGCCGATCATCCGGCCTCGCTCCAGCGTGATTACCCTGCGCTGCATCCGCTCCACGATATCTTTATCATGGGTGGCCATTACCAGGGTCGTGCCTTCGGCATTGATATCGGCGAAAAGATGGATCAGCTCATCGCTGGTCTTGGGGTCGAGATCGCCGGTCGGCTCATCGGCAAAGAGGATTAGCGGATTATTGATGATGGCGCGCGCCACCGCTACCCGCTGCTGCTCGCCGCCGGAGAGATGCATCACATTCTCATGCTCCCGCCCGGCCAGGCCTACCCGTTCCAGCATGGCGGGTACCCGCATCTTGATCTCGTTCCAGGGGCGCTCCACGGCTTTGAGGGCAAAGGCCACATTATCAAAGACCGAACAGCTTTCCATGAGCCGAAAGTCCTGGAATACCACGCCGCTGTTACGGCGCAGGCGGACGATTTCCGGGGTGGTGAGCCGCACAACGCTGCGGCCCCCGATCAGCACTTGACCGGCCGTGGGCAGCTCCTCGCGGAACAGCAGCCGGATCAGGGTGCTTTTGCCGGCTCCAGAGGCGCCGGTCAAGAAGATAAACTCGCCAAAATCAATGGTTAAATTGATATCGGCCAGGGCAGCGATGCCGTTTTTGTACACCTTGCCCAAATTAACGGTTTGGATCAGCATATTATTCTCCCAAGGTACGCCGAGATTTACCTACCTTATTTCTACATAATTTTCCTTTTCCCCTTCACGCCACAATAAATTCATATTAGATAAACCGCTGGCCCGACGGAGCGAGAAAAGGGCTAAAACGCGGGGCTGGCGCAGCCGGGCCGGCCTTGTTATAATATGGATATAAGCCGGGGCCGCGCTTGATCGGCCCGGGCATAAACGCTGCGGGGAGGTGGCAGAATGAATCTGTATGCATGGGGAGAAGCTGCAGCTTCCTTGTTTTTCCCGCAGCGCTATTGCGTGGGCTGCGGCGCGCCCTCGCCGGGGCAGCCGCTTTGCCCGGCCTGCCATAGCGCCATGCTGGCCGGACGCTCCTGCCCGCGCTGCGCCAGTTTTATTGCCGCCAGCGAAACAGCGGCTTATCTATGCCCGGAATGCCGCCATAAGCAGCCGGCCTTCAGCGCCGCCAGCGCCGCGCTCCCTTATGCGGGGCATCTGCGCCAGGTGTTGATCGCTTTTAAGTATGAGCAAAAGACCGGTTACCGCAGGCCGCTCGCCCGGCTGCTCATTGAGCAGTATCAGATGCATTGCGGCGATTATGCCTGCGACGCCGTAACGCCGGTGCCGCTGCATGCGCGGCGTCTCCGGGAGCGGGGCTATAATCAGGCTGAACTGCTGTCCGCGCTTTTTGCCGCCGCGACCGGTCTGCCGCATCACCCGGAGCTGCTGTCGCGCCGCGGCGAAACGCCACCCTTGGCCGAGTTGTCCCGCCGCGAGCGCATCAAAGCCCTGCGCGGCGTTTTTGAGGCGTCGCCCGGGGCCCTTGGCTTGCGCATCCTCCTCATCGACGATATTTTTACCAGCGGCGCCACCCTGGAATCCTGCAGCCGGGCCTTGCTTGCGGCAGGCGCGGCTGAAATCCGCTGTCTTACCGTGGCGGCCGGGCAGGCGCTGCCCTGATTGCCGGAAAAAATTATTGCCTGCTCGGGCCTTTGCCGGCGCGGCCGATGTTTTATCCGGCAGGAATTTAGCGTCAAAGATGGAAGTATTTATGCAGTAGGGCAATAAATTCTGACGATGGAGAGGTGAGCCCGCATGATAATAACCTATAAAGCCAGAAATATGGAAATCAGCGACGCCATGAAAGAGTATTGCGAAAAGAGATTGGCCAGGTTTGATAAGCTGATTGGCGTGGAGCGCGCTGTTGTTACCATGAGCATCGAAAGGGACAGGCAAAGGCTGGAGGTAACAATCCCCTATAACGGCGTGGTAATCCGCGGCGAAGAAGAAGGTTATGATATTTATACCTGCATCGACAATGTCAGCGAGAAATTAGAAAGCCAAATTCATAAATACCGTCAGCGCCTGATCCAAAGGGGACGTAATCCGCGCGCCGGCGAGGAGCCGGGTATCGCGGCCGAGCAGTGGCTGGAGGACGAAGCCCCGGTGCGGATCAAGACCTTTACCACCAAGCCGATGGGTGTTGAAGAAGCAATTATGCAAATGAACCTGCTCGGCCATAGCTTTTTTGTCTTTTTCAATAGCGACGGCAATGTGGTCAATGCCCTTTACCGCCGCCGCGACGGCCAATACGGGCTGCTGACGCCAGAAAAGTAAAGCCGGCCCACAGCCAGCCGGGCTTGCCAAACGCCCTCATGCAAGAGGGCGTTTGGCTTTCGCTCAAGGAGCATCGATGAAGCGTAAACAAAGAAGAAATTGTCTTTTTGCCACGGTCGTCCTGCTGTTTTCTTTAGCGCTCGCCTCTTGCGCCGCCGACCCCGGCGTACAGCGGCCAATTGACGCCGCGGCATATGCCTCTTTTGCCGCCGACCTTGTGGCCGACGAAATCAGCGCCCTTTATGATGATTACGCCGCCTATTATACGCCGCTTGAATACCGGCTGCTATATGAGGATTTTCAGGGCAGCTTTGGCGGCGTCGGCATCTCCATGCTGCAGATCGACAATGAGGTGACTGTGTATAGCATTGTCGCGGGTTCGCCTGCCGAGGGCAGCGGCATAGCCGTGGGCGATGTGATTGTGGCCGTGGACGGGCAGGAGATCAGCGACGGCGATACCTCGGCGGCGGCGGCCCTGATTCGCGGCGAGGTGGGCAAGGCTGTGACTTTGAGCCTGCGCCGCGGCGCCGACGCCGGGCTTTATGAGGTGACGATTATCCGCGATGTGATTATCAGCGATACTGTGTCAGGCGCGAATCTGCCGGATTATCCCGGCGCCGCCTATATCGGCATCAGCGGCTTCAATGATCTCACCAACAGCGAATTTGCCGAGCTGTACCAGCAATTGAACGAGGAGCGGGCCATAGATAAGCTCATACTTGATTTGCGCAGCAATGGCGGCGGTAATTTTTATTCCTGCATCGCAATCGCCGAGTATTTCGTGCCGCTTAATCATGTGGTTGTCAGCGAAAAAACAGTGCTGGGCCGCGAAATTTACCGCTCCGCCAAGGGTAATCTGCATGGCGTGCAGATCGTGGTGTTGCAAAACGCCTATACTGCCTCTGCCTCCGAAGTGCTGATCGGCGCTTTGCGCGACGAGGCCGACGCTATCCTGGTCGGCAGCGCCAGCTTTGGCAAGGGTATCACCCAAAGCGTCAGGCAATTGCCCTCCGGCAGCGGTCATCGCTATACATGCAGCATTTATTTTACCCCTTCAGGCTTCAGCCTGCATGGCTTGGGTCTTGAGCCGGATATCATAGTCGAGGATCCGCAGCAGGGCGACGCGCGCGATTATTTTTCGCTCGACCCCAGCTTGAACGCTCATCTGCAAGCGGCGCTCGATTATCTTTTCCCCGCGGCGGCAACAGATGCGGGCGCTGATGCCGCGCCATAGTATATAGCTTGGCGCGGGAGCGGCTAGCAGCCGACATAAGGACATAAAGCGGGGCTTACGCCCTATCACACCCGGGCGGCGCTCCCGGGATTGCTTTTTTCCGGCCGGGCGGCAGCGCGGCAAGCAAATGCGTGCCGGCATCATCCGAGCCTTCGGTGAATAATCTTCAGACGGAAAGCCGCCGTCACAGCAGCGGTTGAAAGCGGCCCGCGGCCAACATAAGGGCATAAAGCGGGGCTTACGCCCTATCCCACCCGGGCGGCGGCGCTCCCGGGATTGCTTTTTTCCGGCCGGGCGGCAGCGCGGCAAGCAAATACGTCCAGGCATCATCCGAGCCTTCGGTGAATAATCTTCAGACGGAAAGCCGCCGTCACAGCAGCGGTTGAAAGCGGCCCGCGGCGCGACCCGCCCGGGTACGGGGAAGGTGAGAATATGGCCAAGGGCAAAATCATCATTGCCTTAGGCGGCAATGCTCTGGAGAGGGAGGGCGTCCCGGCAACTGCCCAATCCCAGCTTGCCATCGTCGAGCAAGCCTGCGGATATTTAGCGGAGATAGTTAAGCAAGGTTATCAAATCGCCGTCGTACATGGTAACGGGCCGCAGGTAGGCAGAATCCTGTTGGCGTCGGAGGCGGCGCGGCAATTAACGCCCGCTCTGCCGATCGATGTTTGCGGCGCCATGAGCGAGGGCTATATCGGCTATCATATCCAGCAGGCGATGCGCAAGGCCCTGCGCGGCACGGCCCAGGAATATCTGCCGGTGGTGACTGTCGTCACCCAGGTGGTTGTCGATGCCGCTGATCTGCGCTTTCAAAACCCCACCAAGCCGATCGGCCCCTTTTACAGCGAGGCCGAGGCCCGGCTGCTCGCGGAGCAAAAAGGCTATGTGATGCGCGAGGACGCAGGGCGCGGCTGGCGGCGGGTCGTCGCCTCGCCCGTGCCGCGGCGCATCGTGGAGATCGAAAGCATTTGCGGATTGTGGCAAAGCGCGATCGTGGTGGCCTGCGGCGGCGGCGGCGTGCCTGTGGTGGAGCAGGAGGACGGCCGCTTGGCCGGCGTAGAGGCTGTGATCGACAAGGATTATGCGGCGGAGCTGCTGGCTGAACAACTGGACGCTGATGTGCTGCTGATTCTCACCCGGCCGGAGCGGGTTTGCCTTAATTATTTGCTGCCCGACCAGATCGGGCTGGAGCGGATGACCGTAGCTGAGGCGGAGCGCTATATGGCCGAGGGGCATTTCGCGCCCGGCTCCATGCTGCCTAAAGTCGAGGCGGCGCTGTGTTTTGTGCGCGGCAAGCCGGATAAAAGGGCGATTATCGGCCCGCTGTTTAAGGCGGTGGAAGCGCTGGAGGGCCGCGCCGGCACTTTGATCATTGCTTAGGCCGGGGGTAGGGAGCGGCCGCCGTGCTTGATTTACGCGACCGCTGATGACAGCGCGGCTACCCAAAAAGCCAGGGGCGGGAGAATATCCCGCTCCTGGCTTTTTGCTCTCCGCGGAAGCCGATGCGCAATTAAGCGCTGCCATCTAATCCCGGGGACAGGCGGTATCGTTTTCCCCCAGCCGCCGCGTTCTTCGCCGTACATAGCCGCGGTAGAGCGCGTCCAGCCAGCTATCGGGCAGCAGCTCGGCCAAAGCCAGCAGCTTGCCGGTGCCGACGCGGTAGCGCAGGCGCGGCTGATGATCCTCGACCGCCCGCAGCAGCGCGGCGACCAGATCCTTCGGATCGCCGAAATTGCTGATCTGGCTGTCAAGGATCGGCTTGACGCAGGCAAAGACCTGGCGGAAATAGCGGCTGTCCGCGGCCAGATTCGCCATATCATTGCCGACATCATCCATCAGCCCGGTATGATAGGCGCCCGGCTGCAGCTTGATCACTGGCACGCCCAGGAACATCGCCTCCCGGCGCAGGCTGTCGCTATAGGCTTCCACCGCATGCTTGCTCATGAAATAAGGGCCGATAAAGGGCTGCGGCTTCATCCAACCCGCCTCGGAGGAGCAGTTGATGATGCGTCCCCGGCCGGCCAGCACCAGGTCAAAAAAGAGCCGGTTGACGCGGATCATGCCCAGGACATTGATATTAAGTAAGCGCTGCGCCGCCGCAATGCTCCCGCCCTCCAGCCAGGAACAGCCGCCCGCCACCCCGGCAAAATTGATCACCGCATATAGCCGATCCGTTGTGTCACCTACAAGCCGTCGCGCCGCGAGCAGGCTCTCCTCATCCGTCACATCGGCTCGGACAGGGATTACATTTTGCAAGCGGCCCAGCCGCTCGAGCCGCGCTTGATTGGTTCCGGCGGCGAACACCGTATAGCCGCGCTCTGCCAAGGCCTGTACACAGAGCGCGCCCAGGCCGCCGGTGGCGCCGGTGAAGAAAATATAGTCCATGATTCACCTCGCTGATTATTTGACCGTTAGTCTTATTATAGCCCAAATGCGGGCAGACGCAATCACAATGCCCTGGCCGCAATTCCTGAAGGGAAAATCCCCGCCGGGGTTTATCCCTTTGCGCCCGCAATGGGTGCGGTAGGGCAGTATTGTCCTGCCTTATTATTCGCCGGCGGTCGGGCCCAGGCCGCGCTATGCGCCGCCGCTTTTTCTCTTGACAATACGCGCCGCTTTTGGTACGATAGCAAGCGTGTATTAGCTGCTATATCTTATGCTGTTGATTATTATGGAATAGATAGGGAGTTATTTATGTCAGAAAAAAATTATGCCGATCCCTCGGCCCTGGGACTTTTTGGCCTCGCTATGGTCACTCTGGTTGCCTCGAGCCAAAAAATAGGCCTGACACTGGGCTTCGCTTATATTATTCCCTGGGCTGTTTTCCTTGGCGCGCTGGCTCAATTCATCGCCGGGCTTCTCGATTATAAGAAAGGCAATACCTTCGGCGGCACCGCTTTTTGCGCTTATGGCTTCTTCTGGTTCGCGGTTGCCACCGCCTGGCTGATCAATCTCGGCGCTTTCGGTAGTATCTTGCAGGGCAATGTCGATCCGCGGCAACTCGGTTTCGCTTTTATCGGTTATCTGATCATCACGCTTTTTCTTACCGTGGGCGCGCTTTCCACGAATAAAGTGTTGTTTTTGATCTTCTTTTGCATCGACCTGCTTTTTATCGGTCTCTCCGTCAGCTCCTTGTGTAGCGTTCCCGCCGTGGCGGAAGCTTTTCATCGGCTGGCCGCTTATGCGGAGCTCGCCATTGCCCTGCTCTCTTTTTATGGCGGCGGCGCCAATGTGCTGAATAATCATTTCGGCCGTAATTTCCTGCCGGTCGGCAAACCGTTTTGGCGGCCTGCCGCTTAGGCTCGATTGGCTGCCCCCGCAAGCCAGGGGCCAATATGATGCGCTGTTTGATGGCCGGCCTTAGGGCCGGCTTTGTTGTGCGTAAAATCAGTGCAGCGCCTATTTGGGGTTCATGAGGGGATATGACCGGTTTTACTGACTGAAAGCACGCTAAAGGTTATCGCTTTTTGAATTTTCGGGTAAGAAAAAGCCTTGAAAACGTTGTGTTTTCAAGGCTTTGATGGTGGAGACGAGGGGGATCGAACCCCTTACCTCTTGAATGCCATTCAAGCGCTCTCCCAGGTGAGCTACGCCCCCATTTGCTTGTGCCAGATTATTATAACTTAGACCACTGCGCTTGTCAAGAGCCTTCATGCCGCCTCAAAAACGTATTTTCTCATGCGCTGCGGTCGGTAATTCCCTGCCTGAAGAGCTGCTCAGGCGAAAAGCCGCTGTATTATATGCCATAGCAGCGGCATAAATATCGCCGGCAGCAGATTGCCGATGCGCAGTTTGGCCGCTTGCATCAAATTAAGGCCGATGGCGACAATGATCAGGCTGCCTACCGCGGCCATCTGGGCGATCACTATCTCCGTAAGCAAAGGCGCGATCAGGGCTGCAAACGCGGTGATCAGCCCCTGATAAACCCCTACCGACAGGGCGGAAAACAGCACGCCCCAGCCAAGAGACGCGGCAAAGACGATGCTGGTTACGCCGTCCAACAGGGCTTTGGAATAAAGCAGCGTCGGATCGGCAAGTAGCGCGTCGTTCATCGAGCCGACGATAGCCATCGCGCCTGTGCAAAAAAGGATGGTGCAGGCGCAAAAGCCCTGGGCAATTCTTGCATTGGCTGCGCTGCCCGCATGTTCTTCTGTGGCCGAATCACCGCTCTTGTTTTTGACCAGCTTGTCCTGTAATTTTCCGCCCAGCTTATTTAAGCCGCCCTCAATATCCAGTAGCTGACCCAGCAGGCCGCCGCTAAACATCGAGAGGATGATGATCATGGTAAAATTGACGCTGATCGCGCCGTCGCTCACGGAAAAGGTGGCGGAAAGCGCGCCCGCGATGCCGATAAAGAGCACGGAGAGAGATGCGGCCTGCATCAGGATTTCTTGAATCTTTTGGGGGAAATGTTTGCCGAAAAAAACGCCGATCAATGCGCCGATGATGATCAGCAGCATATTGGCTACCGTGCCGATGCCGGTGAAATACATCACTGCTTGCTCCTTCAAAGAGACTGTCCGCCTAAGATTCGGCGGGATTAAAGTTCATTGCCTGGATGAACTCCTCGGCATAAATCGCATCCGAGGTCAAATCAAGGCTTTCGAGGCGGTCGGCAATTTCCTCTGTCTCCGCTAATATCGCCTGGTCGGTAAGGGCGATATAAGCGCCCTGCCAGGCGGCGTTGCCGATGCTGATCACCCGGTTTTGCTCGATTTGCGGCAGCAGGCCGATGGCCAGCGCCGCCTCGGCGCTGATATTGACGGAGGAGGACTCGGCGAGGAAAATTTCCGCGATATCTTCTTCCGTAGCGCCCAGATCGGAGAGTATGGCCTGGCAGGCGGCGTAAACAGCGCCTTTGGCCAATTGCACCTGATGGATATCGCTTTGATTGACGCAGATATCCTTATCATAATTGCGATCCGCCCAGGAGAGCACAAATTCACGGCCGCTCATGGTGACGCGGAAACGCCGCGCCAGATCCTCCGCTAAATGCTCCGGCTGCAGCAGACGGCCTTCGCTGTCGATCATGCCGGATGCGAGCAGGGCATGGGTCACGGCAAGCATGCCTGCGCCGCAAATGCCCTTGGGCCGGGCGTCGCGGATAGTCTGCAGCAGGACGGTATCATTAAAACGGATATCAGTGATGGCGCCGTTTTGCGCCGGCATGCCGCTGCTTAAGCCCGCGCCCTCAAAGGGCAGGGCAGAGACCGAGGTGGCGAGCAGGCGTCCGCCGCCCGCGGCGATCAGCTCGGTACGCATCCCCAAGTCGATCAAAAAGGTAATGGCAGGTTCGTCGATTTTGGCCGGCAGATTGGCGGCCAGCACCGCCGCGGTGGTATCCGCGCCCAATAGCGGCGAGGCAGCGGGCAGAATATAGATTGCGGCCTCGGCGTGCATGGTTGTCAGGCCCAGCTCAGCGGCTGTCTTGCGGATGATTTTCTTGAGCGGTGGCCCTTGCTCCGGCGGCAGTTGGCCAAGGAGGATAGCGATCAGCGCATAATTGCCCACCAGCACCATGGCGCCGACCTGTTCGCCGGAAATACCCGCCTTATGGCACAGCTTTTGCGCCGCGCGGTTGAGGTCCTGGCGCAGCAGGGATTGCAGCCGCTGCTTATTGTCGTCGCTCTGGCGGCTATAGGCAAGGCGGTCGCCGGATTCCAGGGCAATGTCCGCCTGAGAATTGCGGATATGGGTTAGCAGAGGTATATGCATATTATGCAGGTTGATCAGGCCCGCGGCAATCGTGGCTGTCCCCAGATCCACTGCCAGCGCATAGCCATGCGTGAGCGGCACCGCTTTTTCGCTGCGACCCGGCAGAGCTTCGGCCAGGGTAAAGATGGCATCGCCAATGATGCGGCGCTCAGACGCCAGCATCCAGCCCTCTGTCAGCTCGGCCGGGCTGAATACCGCGGCTTCCGCCTCCGGATGCTCCGCTTCCGATACCGGCCCTTTTTCCAGGCGCACCTGGTCGGCGTCTTGCCGCTCCGCTTTGATTAGGCCGGCTACCAGCAGCAAGGTATAAAGACTATCGCCCTCATAGGCTGTAAAATTGCGGTTGAGCGGCAATATGGTGACCGTGTATTGTTTCATCTTTTGCTTAACCTCGAATCAGGGCCAGGGCTTGCGCGGCGATGGCTTCCTGCCGGCCGATCTCGCCCAGGCCTTCGGCTGTTTTTGCTTTGATAGATATGGCCTGCGGCGCCAGTTGCAGCTCCGCGGCCACGGATTCGCGCATTAGTTGCCGGTAAGGCTGCAGCCGCGGCTGCTCGGCGATCACTGTGGCGTCAATGTTAATGATCCGCCAGCCGGCTTTGGTCAGCAGCTCATGGGTTTGGCGCAAAAGCAGCCGGCTGTCCGCGCCGCGAAAGCGGGGATCGTTATCCGGGAAATGGCTGCCGATATCGCCAAGGGCGGCCGCGCCGAGCAGCGCGTCGATCAGCGCATGCAGCAGCACGTCGGCGTCGCTATGCCCGAGCAGACCCACATGATGGGGTATCGCCACGCCGCCCAGAAGCAGCGGCCTGCCCGCGGCCAGGCGATGAATATCCCAGCCCCAGCCGATGCGCAGCCCGTCTTCCGTAAGTTTGCAACCGGCGGGAGCGTCAAGGGCAGTTTGCCCAAATGCGGGCATAGCCGGCAGGCTGTCAAATGGGCTATCTGCCATAAGGCAGCCGCGCCGCCGCAATTCCGCTTCGGCAAGAGCTAAATCAGCGGCAAAAGTCAGCTTAAAGTTTGGCTCCGCAGCCTGCAGATAGCGAATGCGCGCGCCGGTTTTGGCCACAAGGGCCGCTTCATCGGTGGCAGACTCCAAAGTAGCGCTATCCATTGCATAGGCCTCGCGTAGCAGCGCGGCAGGAAAAATCTGCGGCGTTTGGGCCAGCAGGAGGCTGTTGCGGTCGAGCGCCTCTTTGAGATAGCCGTCTTCGCCTATGCTTTTGACGCTGTCGCTGGGCCGCGCGGCCAGAATCACGCCGCCCGGCGCTTTTGCCGCCGCCGCAAGCAAAGCCTGCCAGTCAGCGGACGAGAGCAGGGGGCGGGCAGCATCATGTACGGCGATATGGCTGACGCGGGAGCTTGCCGCGGCGAGCGCTCGGCTTACCGAGGCGGCGCGGCTGTTTCCGCCCGCCACCACAGCCGTAACTTTGCCATAAGGCGCGGCAAGGGCGCGCAGCAGTTCCACTTGCTCCTCAGCCGCCGCGATGATGATTTCGTCCACGGCGGGGCTTTGTTCAAAGAGAGCGAGAGACCAGGTCAATACAGGCCTCCCGCCCACAGGCTGCACGATCTTATTCAGGCCGCCCATGCGGCGGCCGCTGCCGGCCGCCGCGATAATGACGCATACTTTAATTGACATACACAGGCTCCGCAGACGCTTTTTCCAAGCCGCTATAAGCGCCCGGACTTAATTTATTTATTCTGGGCATAATTAGCTTTCAATTCGACGATCTCGCCGCGCTTATCCAGCTTGGGGCGGGCAAAGACCATGCGTCCGGCCGAGGTTTGCAAAATGCTGGTGACGATCACCGCCAGTTGCATCCCCACATAGCGGGCGCCGTTTTCCACGACTATCATTGTGCCGTCGTCTAAATAGGCCACGCCCTGATTAGCTTCTTTGCCTTCTTTGATCACATGAGCGATCATTTCTTCCCCCGGCAGCACGATCGGCTTGACCGCATTGGCCAGCTCATTGATATTTAACACCTGCATACCCTGCAGGCGGGCTACTTTATTGAGATTGAAATCATTGGTGACGACCACGCCGCCCAAATCCTGAGCCAGACGCAGCAGTTTTGAATCTACCTCGGCAACTTTAGGATAATCCTGTTGGGTGATCACCACATGGGGGTTGAATTGATCGCGCAGCAGATTAAGCGTATCCAGGCCGCCGCGGCCCCGGTTGCGTTTAAGGCTGTCGGAGCTGTCGGCGATATGGCGCAATTCCTCAAGCACGAAATTGGCGATCACTAAATCGCCTTCCAAAAAGCCGGTGCGGTAAATGTCGGCGATGCGACCGTCAATGATGACGCTCGTATCCAGCACCTTGGGCGTGAGCCGGCCTTCGGCTTCATCCGTTGCGCCGCGCGGTTTTTTCTCCGCCTTGACCCGAGGTTCGCGGGCGCGCAAAAGGAAAATATCGCCGCCCAGCTTACCTCCTGTCAGCCAGCCGAGGTAACTAAAAAGCAAGACCGCGATGATGGAAATATAAGGGCCGATCAGATCGATTCTTGATAAAGAAAATCCAAGCAGACTGGCAATAATAAGGCCAGTTATAAGTCCGATGATTCTACCGGCAATCTCTGAGGCAGACATAGTGGCAAAATTAGCGGCGATGCGCTCCGTGCCGGATTCAGTTAGCTTAAGCAGCGGCAGCGATAACAAGATGCCGAGTACCGCCATAATGATGCCGATCAGCGCTAGGGCGCCGTAATAAAAAATAATAGGCTTGTCGGGAACGAGCAATAGCGGGCTGAGTAATTTGGCCGCGAGTACAATACCGATGACGGCGAGGAAAATACCTACAGCCGCTTGAACGATTTTTCTTAGCATAGATTCACCTCCTTCCTTTAGATATTTTATCCGTTCGGGCTGCTGTTAATCAGCACCGACGGATCATCAGGAGGATGAGATAAGACGAGGCGGAATAGCATATCCGCCTGAGAATGAGCTAATGATATTAAAAGATTAACATAAAGGCGTGTCAGACTCAATAAAATTAAGCCTTTTTCACCAAGAGTTCATGCAATTCATGCGCTACCGCCTCAGGAGACATCGCCGCAGCCAGCACAATTTCGGAAATAAGGATTTTGCGGGCATTGTCGAGCATTTTCTTTTCCCCTGCGGAAA
>JAAYYR010000042.1 GCA_012515255.1 Clostridia bacterium
AATCTTTTTCATCGGTAAAGCCCTCAGGCCTGCTCATACGAGGCAGGCGCAACGCCGCCGCCCCCGCCGCCGCACTTGACCAATAATACGCTTAGTGATTTGCCCCCAAGCATCAAAGTCCGGCGCTTTGCACCCGGCCTTAATTTGCCTCTGTCAAGCATCAAGGCTTGACGCTCCTTGTGGCATAAAAGGTCGGTGCATTGAAATCATGCAGCCGCCCTTCGCCATTGGTGTCATGGAAAATATCGGTGAGAATGAAGCCCGCTTGTAGCTGGCCGCCCACCTGCTCCTCAATACTATGCGAAAACTGAATGCCCCAGCCATTGGCGATTGATTCGGCATAGAGTTTCTCGTCTTGCAAGGGGTTGAAGGGCAGCGGATGTATCAGCTCTTTTTCAGCGTCGTCAAAAAGATAGTTAATGCCGTTATCAAGGCCGGCCAGCAAAACGCCGCCCGGCTTCAGCACGCGGTAGCATTCCCGCCACAGCGGCAGCACATCCTTGATATAGCTGTTCGATACCGGGTGAAAGATCAGATCGAAATCAGCGTCCGGCAGCGGCAAGGGCCGGCTCATATCGGCGCGAATGATTTCGATCTCATAGCCCTCGCGCTCGGCCACCTCCCGCTCGCTCGCCAGTTGCCGCTGGGAATAATCCAGCACCGTGCAATACGCGCCGAGCGCGCTGAATACCGGCATCTGCTGCCCGCCGCCCGAGGCCAGGCCCAGCACTTTCTTGCCGCGCAGCTCGCCGAACCAGGCATGCGGCACCGGCTTGGTCGGCGTCAGCACCATATCCCAGTCGCCTGCTTTGGCCCGCTCAAACAGCTCATGGCTGAGCGGTTGGCCCCATTGCCAGCCCTCGTCGATCCATTTATCAATCGTCCGCGTATTGACGTCAACATAGCTTTCCGTCATCATCGTACTCCTTGTCCCAGGAAATATCCCACCTGCGATTTAGAAGGCTGATCCTTGGGCGCGGCTCACGGCGCGGGCTTTTGCTTGCGAAAATAGCCCAGATACATCAATACAGCCGCCAACCCCCAGAAATACGCCGCCATATACGGCTCCTCAAAAATATTCTCAAAGTAGCAATGCACCAAAACGCCGACCAGGCCGGAATAAATAGCGACAGCGATTAGCCGCATATTGCCTACGGCCCGCCATAGCGGGTCGCGGCCAAGAGCGCCCTGGCCATTAAAACTAAGATCGCTGCGGTAAATAGCGCGCATTCCCAGCACCAGCAAAGCTAAAATGAGTAGCAAAAAGGCGATCAGCCCTAAATAACCCATTTCCACGAGTGTTTTCAGATAATAGTTGTCCATATAGAAATAGCTGAATTCCTCGGTTTCATCGAGCAGCTTATTCTCCATCGCCACCGCGCCGCCGAAACGCCCCAGGCCAAAGCCAAGCCAGGGATTATGCTCATGCAGTAATTGCAGGCCCACTTGCCAGCGCAGGGTGCGGCCGCCGATGGCAGAGGCCACGGCATAATCCTCGGTGAAAAGATACGTAAGGCGGCCGGTGATCGAAGGCACGCAGATGAGTAAGCCCGCCATGGCCGCACCCATGATGGCCAGCAGTCTTTTATCGATGAAAAGGGCAAAGATTACCACCGCGGCGATCATCCCCACCCAGGCGCCGCGCGAAAAAGTAAACAGCAGCGAGAGGATATAGCAGCCGGTCAGGCCGAAAGCCACTACTTTAAGCCAGACACGGCGGCAGAAATATATCATTGCCGCCACAAGCGGTGCGGTCAGCACCAGCAGCGAGCCTAAAATATTCGGGCTGCCGGTGAGCGAAAACACGCGGGTACGCACGCCCATCTCGGTTTGGCTGACCCAGGAAACAGGGATTTCCACGCCGACCGCATATTGGTATACGCCATGCAAGGCCAAAAAGCCGGACATCAGCAGCAGCGAAACATACAATACCTTCAAGTCGCGGTCATCTTCCACCAGGCGGACGATGAGGAAAAACCATAGCATATACTCGACGACAATGCGATAGCCGGGCAGGGCCACGCCAGGATAAGGCCGCACCACCGACATGAGGAAAAATCCGACCGCGAAAAAGAGCAGCAGCCATATATCGAGCGGCGTTTCGCGCCGGATGGCGTCTGTTGCGCGCAAAGCACGCCGCCACAACACCAAAACCGCCGCCGCGAGCAAAAACAGCTCCTCCCAGATCGAGGACAGGAAGCCTAATTGCAGCGTATCGCGGATCAAAAATTCCAGCGGCAGATATAAGCCAAAAGCGACCAGCAGCCATTGATGCAGCGATAGCCGGCTGAGCAAAGCGATCAAGCGGCTGCGGTCGGCCAGCCATTGCCAGCCCCGGCCGATGGCGCGCAGGCCGCGGCAGGTCAGGCTTTCTTCCAACCGGCGGCCAAAGCCTTGCCAAAGCGCTGCCAGCCGGCGGAAGTCGCGGTATGTCAGGCTCTGCTGATAATGATCCGGCCCCACGCCAAAGCACTGCCATAGGCGGAAGCTGGCGGAATTGGCATAAGCCCGCTGCAAGCCGCCGCCGGCGCGCGCGAGCAGCCCCTGCCGCCACCAGGCATGCAAAACATGCCCCATGCTTGCTAGGCCGCGGCAAATCCGGCTATTGGCCATGATATCGCCCATACGCTTCATGGCTTACTCCTGCCCTATCTGCACATAATAAATGATGCCGGCGCATTCAAAAGTCTGGGTTTTGACGATATACGTCTTGCCGGCGCGGATCTCCTGGGAGCCGATTTTAGGACTGGGCGTATCAGCCGTAGTCTTGCTTTTGATTTCGACAAAGATATCCTTTTGCGTCGGGTCGGTCGCGTCGACGATCCGTCCGTCCGCGGTGGGGATTTGCATCACATAATCATCAAGCCAAACGCGGCTGATCGTGGCATTGAGATATTGATTGCCGGAGACTATTTTCTCACCCGCCAAATCCTGGCGCAGCACTTCTTCAACCAGATCGGGATGCGCGCCGGCAATCGACACCACGACGGTCAGCTCTTGCTCCGGCGCGATAGCCTCGCTGACGCGGCTGCCCAGCAATTGCCAAATGATCGCGCCCGCCACCAGCAGCAACACGATCAGGATCAGCAGGTCCGCCACATTGATGACGCCGAATAGTTTACCCTTTTCATTGATGATCTTCATGAATTACCTCCGTTTGCTGCGTGAATATTGCCATCTCCCGTAATTTATCTACCATTTGCCTAACCCGGTTATCCCAGGAAGCGGCAAGTCCTGCGGCCAGCCGGCCTTTTGTTTTCTCCGGGTCTGCCTCGGCGAGCGCCAGAGCGCACTTGGCCACGAAATCGCCGGGACTGTCGGCGATATAGATCAAATCCGCATAATCCGCCACCTGGCGGGGCTCCTTGGTGCTGACCACCGGCTTGCCGGTAGCCAGATATTCATAAAATTTCAAGGGACTGACATCCTGAGATAGCTTGCCCGGATCAAAAATATTCAAGCAGACGTCAAAGTCCCGCATCTGCCGCGGCAGTTCGCTTTGCGGCAGCAGGCCCAGCAGACGGATGTTTTTGCGCATCCGCAAGGCCGCGATATCCACACCCGGCATTAGGCGGCCGATGAGGCGTATTTCTCCCTTAGGATAAGCGTCGGCCAAAGCGAGCAGGCAATCATAAGCCAGGCAATCCTGAAGCATGCCGACAAAACCGAATACAGGATGCGCCGGGTCATGGTTGGGGTTGTCCCCGGCGGCCTGGGAAAACAAGTCGAAATCCGCGCCGTTGGGAATTAAATAGGTGCGGGGGTTATATGCTTTTAGCGTCTGGTATAAGCCCTGCGCTGTGCAAAAAACCATATCAGCCCGCCGCGCCAGCTCGCGCTCCAGCGTATCCACTAGTTTGGGGTTAAGCAGGCCGCGGTAGGCGCTATGGCGGTCGACGCAATCATAAACAAGCCTTGTATGCGGCAGATGAGCCGCAATATCGGCGCTAGCAGGCGAATAGCACCATAGCAGCGGTTTCGCATAACCATGCTGCCGCATCCGCCGCCGGATATAGCGAGCCAGTTTGCGCTGATTAAGCCGGTTGATCCAGCGCCATTTCTGGCCGAAGGGCAGCACAGGCGGCAGCGCATAGACTGTGATATGCTCCCCTGCCCGCTCGCCCGGGTCGCGGTATTTTTTCAGCCGCTCGCGCGCTTTTTTGTCTTTGAGCGGCGCGATATAGCTCACCGGCGGGTCGAAATAGAGAATCTCGGCATCAGGCAGCCGCAGCATTACATTTTGCTTGCGCGTGGGATAAGGATAAAAATTCGAGGTCGATAAGCAGACGATTTGCTCCATTTGCTTTATGACACCTCCTCGCCAAGCAACTCGCGCACGGAATCGATATTGATGCGCTCGCCCCGGCGCAGCGCCTCCCGCGCCGCCGCGTCCTGGCGGAAATTGTTCTTTGCCGCTAAATCAATCTCATGGCATAAATTTTCGGGGCTGAGCTCCTGCAGCGGGATACAGGCTTTGGAGCCGATATCGTAGATAAAGCTGTCCACCTTGATATCATAAGAGACGCCGATCACCGGCGCGCCTCCCAAGGTGGCGAATATCAGCGAATGCAGGCGCATGCCCACCACCAGCTTCATCGAGCCGAGGATGCCGATCAGTTCCTCCACCTCATGGCGGTTGCGGCAGGCCGAGTAAGGGCAAGCAAGAAGCGCCGTCACCTTGGCAGCGGCGTCCAGGTCGCGCGGCAGTTCGATCGGCAGGAAAACCGCATGCAGCCCATAGCGTTGCCAGGCGTATTCCGCAGCCTGCGCCAAATACTCCGGATGACGCAAACCCGGCCAGTTGCGCAGGCAAAAGCCGATCAGCGGCAAGTCTCGCGGCACGCCCTCGCGCTCCAATGCGTCTGCTATTGCCTCAGCCGGCGCTTCACCGATCGTCACCGTAGGGTCGGCCGAAAGGCGAATCAATGGCCTTTGCGCGCCGATTTTTTCCAGCACCAAAATGGAATTGCTATCGCGCACAGTGATGATCTCCACGTTTTTATTCAAAACAGCGGCCGCCAGCTTTTGATTGATTTTATGCCGTACCGGGCCGATGCCGCAGCCGTACATGATGACGCGGCAGCCGGCGAGACGCGCCGCCCACAGGGTGAAAAGATAAAAATACAGCGAGCGCGAGGAGGTCACGTCCTGGATCAGGCTACCGCCGCCATTGATGAAGATACGGGCGCGGCGCAGCTCGCGGATAAAAGCCGGGATATTAAAAATATAAATGGCGTTTGTTTTATTTTTAAGCCTCGTATCAAGCTTATTACGGCTCAAAACCGTCAGCGGCATAGCGGCGTCGATCTGGCGTAGCTGCCCGACAATGGCCTGCAAAATCGCTTCGTCGCCGGCATTGCCGCGGCCATAAGCGCCGCAAATCACCGCGCCGCGGCGGCCCAGACGGCTGCTGCGCTCGAGCATCAGCGCATAAGCCTTTTCCTGCACCTGCCGCATCTTAGCCAAAGAAAATTCCTCGCGGGCGCGGCGGAATAAATTCTCCGCCAAAGTGCGCCGCAGCTTGCTGTCCACCGAGAGCCGGTAAATATAATCGGCCAGCTTATCCTCCTCATGCGGCTGAAAAAGAAAGCCGGTGTCTCCGTGGCGGATCAGCTCCGGGATGCCGCCGACGCTGCTCGCCACCGCGGCGCAATGCTCATAGGCGCCCTCAAGCAGAGAATAGGGAAATGTTTCCGACAGCGATGTCAGGACATTGATATCGACGCCGCGGAAAAAACCCGGCATATCGCTAACCCAGCCGACAAATGCGGCGCAATCGTCAATGCCGAGACTGCCTGCCAGGCGGCGCAATTCCTGCTCGTCCTCACCGCTGCCGGCAATTCTCAGCCTAAGCAGCGGATTGCGGGCGGCCGCTTTGGCAAAGGCCCTGAGCAGCAGCGGGATATTCTTGATCGGCGTCAGCCGCGCCGCGATGCCGACCACGATCGGCTCATCCGGCGGCTTGTCCCGGTATTGATCGGTGGCCTCGCTAAAGTCAAGGCCATTATAGACGACGAAAATCTGCTGTGGGTTAACGCCGCGTCGGATCAGGCTTTGCTCCATCCCCCCTGCGACGGCCATATAATAATTCATTCGTTTCAAGGCCCAGCTATTGATCGAGCCAAACAAAGCCTGCTTAAACGGTGCGCCCATATAATCGCGGGTCGGGTCGGAATGCACCGTGGTACAAACGGGGATATGGCGCAGGCGGCTGACAATCACGCCCATGATATTGGCTTTAGCGCCATGGCAATGGATCAGCTCAGGCCGAAACTCGTCCACAGCCCGCAAAGCTACGCGCAGGCAGGCAGGCAGATTCCAGGCGTTTTCCACATCATCCACCTGTAATCCGGCCTCGCGCGCTTCTTCCGCGAAAGGCCCGCGGCGGAAGCTGACCAGCCGGAAGGCGTGCTCACGCGCTAATTCCTGGCCTAAGGAGATGATATGCGTCTTCGCGCCGCCGATATCGCCGCCGCCGGCAAAATGCATGATCCTCATCCGCAACCTCAAAATTACGGCTTATCCGCGGCTTTGCCGCGATAGCCGTGTAATCACATCACCGTATATAGTAGCATAGTTCGCCCCTTTCCGCAATCTAGGAGCCGAAAAACATATTACAGGCAAAGGCTGCGGCGATGAAGCTTACCAGGTCGGCGGAGAGGCCGACCGTCACCGCATAGCGGAATTTCTTGACGCCCACCGAACCGAAATAAACGGCGAGAATATACATGGTCGTGTCTGTGCTGCCCTGCATCACCGAGGCGAGGAGGCCGGCATAGGAATCCGGCCCCTCCGTATTGATGATATCGGCGGTGATGGCGAGAGCGCCGCTGCCGGATAAGGGCCGCATCATGGCCAAAGGCAATACTTCCGGCGGAATATGAAAAAAAGCGCAGACCGGCCTAAGTATAAGGGACAAAGAATCCAATGCGCCGGAGCTGCGGAAAAGGGCGATCGCCACCATCATGCCCAGCACATAAGGCAGGATGCGCACGCAGATATGCAGCCCCTCCATCGCCCCCTCGACAAATTGCTCGTACACAGGCTGGCCGGCTAGCAGCCCCGAGGTGATGATCACCAGCACCAGGAACGGCGTGGCAAAAAGCGACACAGATTCCATCTTTACCTCCGATAGTAAATCAGCCGCATCAAGCGGTCAAAGACCAGGGCGAAAACAGTACCGATGCAGGAGGCAAGGATGGTGGGGCCGATGATCGCGGTCGGAGCCTGCGACCCCGCCGCCACGCGCAGGCCGATCACCAGAGACGGCATCAGGGTAATGCCGGCGGTATTAAGGGCTAAAAATGTGATCATGGCCGGGCTGGCCGCAGCACTATTGTTATTGAGCTTTTGCAGATGCTCCATCGCTTTTAAGCCAAATGGCGTCGCGGCATTGCCGATGCCGAGCAGATTGGCCGACATATTCATCAAGATGGCGAAAAAGGCGGGATTATCCCGCGGCACGTCGGGGAAAATCAGCCGCACGACCGGACCGAGCAATTTACCCACCCAGGCCACCAGGCCAGATTTTTCCGCCACCTTCATCAAGCCGGTCCAAAGGCAGATCATGCCGCAAAGCTCTAAAATCAGCTTTGGGCTGTTCTCGGCCGAAGCGAAAAGCGCGGTATTGAGCGCCTCCGTTCTACCAGAAATGGCGGCAAAGATAATTCCTGCCGCCATCAATATGAACCAAAACCAGTTAATCATTCGCATCACCCGTAAAACTTATGCCGCGGCGATGCGAAGCATGCCAAGTCGGGGGGCGGCCCCAAAAAGGCGGCCCCGGCTGATCAGAGCAGCGCGCCGATAAAGCATTGCCAGGCGTTCATGATCACCATGCCGAATGTATAACGCTCAACGACCTGTTTCGGATATAAAGCCGTCTGAATCTTATGCCCCTGATCGTCGCTAAAGCTAACGCTGCCGATGGCTGTTTGCGGATCGAGCGGCGCCGTAAGCGCTGACGGCAATTCAGGCTTGAGATCAGCGCTGTACTTGGAGCCATTGGGTACGGCGATGATGATATTTTGCGCCAGCACGGCATCTACCTCGCGTAGTTCGCCCTGGTTAACCTTGACCTTGGCCAAAGTTTTGCCGGCCTCGCCCACCAGCAGCGGCTGAAAATTCTCGAAGCCATAATTCATCAACTGCGCCATCGTCTCATAATGCGTCTGGTCGGGGCAGTTTAGGACCACGCCGATCAAGCGCATGCCCTCGCGGCTGGCCGATGCGACCAGGCAATTGCCGGCCGGCTCGGTATAGCCGGTTTTGACGCCGTCCGCGCCCGGATAATAATCAAGAAACTGATTATGATTATACAGCACCCGGTCATAGCCGTTGCCGCTCCAAGGCAGCGTCCAGGAGCGGGTATTGATCAGCTCATTGAAAAAAGGTATGGTCAGCGCCTGTTTGGTGATCATCGCTAAATCATAGGCGCTCGCCAGATGGTCTTCCGCGTTCAAGCCATGCGCATTACGCCAATGACTTTCTGTAAGTCCCAGCTCGGCGGTGCGCTGATTCATCTTTTCCACAAAATCCTCTTCCGAGCCGCATACGGCGATAGCGATGGCCTGCGCCGCGTCATTGGCGGAGCGCAGCATCAGCGCATAAAGCAGATCACGCAGGCTATGCGTTTCGCCCGGCTCAAGATAGATGCCGGATTCGCCGACATTGACAAAATCATCAGGCAATGTGACGCTGGAATCCAAATCAAGGCCGGATTCCAAGGCCAGCATGGCTGTAAGTATCTTTGTCGTAGAGGCGGGCGGCAGCGCCTCATGGCTGTTCTGCTCAAAAAGCAGGCGGCCGGTCGTCGCGTCAATGAGAACAGCCGCGGAGGCGTTCAAAGTAAGCGCCGAGGCGGCGGGCGAGCCGATAAGCAGCGCCAGCAGTATCAGAAGCAAGACAATAAATTTTTTCACCGGTTCTCCCCTTCCCTAAATTGCTCGGATATTAGTTCACTGCCAACAAAAAATAATCCTTCCCAAAAGGATTATTTTTTGTTTAAGATTAACCGGATGAATGGGTCCGTATTAATTTTAGCTGTCCCCGCCCTCTTTTTTGAACAAGTTTTGCATTTGCTCTGCGATAATCGGCACCGCCTCGATCGCCTTATCAAGCGGTGTCGAGCCGCAAACCGGAATCAGCCGTACCTGCTCCTTGGCAATGACCAGAAACCCCACCGGCTGCAGGCTGATGCCAGCGCCGCTGCCGCCGATAAAGGGCATATTATCTTTATATTTACCGTATTCGCCGCCGCCCGCCACAAAACCGCAATACACCTTGGATACCGGGATCACAGTGACGCCGTCATTGCTTTCGATGATATCGCCGATGATCGTATTAGCGTCTACCATTTCGCGCAGGCTCTTCATCGCCGTATCCATCAAACCCTCGATCTCATGCTCTCCAGACATGCTGTTCCCTCCGTAAACGCCGCCACCGACGGCGCAGACTTTTAAGCATAATATCACACAGGCTAAAAGATATTATGCATTCGCCGTCAAAATGGCGGCTGCCGGGACGCAGGAATAAAAAATCAAACCACAGCTTGCGCAGACGCAAATTGCGCGCCAAACGCCACAGGCGGCGCAGTTTCTTGATTCCGCCGCCCCGCCGCCCCCGGGAACCAAGGCGCATTAATTGCCTGACCGGCAAGGGCTGCGGCGGCGCATAGCCGGCAAATACCCGCGGCAGCCAATACAGCCGCAACCTGCCCTCCTCAGCCCTCAAGCATAAAGTCAGGGGATAAAAAAATATTAACGCCAGAATATAGATTGTGACGATCCAGGCCAAAATAACCGCCCCTTTTGCTTAATCCTCCCTACTACCCCCTTATTCTGCCAAGAAAGCCGGCTCTTATGCGCGGCGTATGCGCCAGCCGGAATCAAACTATTCAGCAAGCTATTTTGCCTGCCATCCGGCTCAGCAGCCAAAAGGCCCCCAGCCTTTGGCAGCGGCTATGCAAGCGCCGCCAAGCAATTTTACTTGACGGTTGGCTAAGCTATCGAGAAGTCCCCTGCCCCCTTTAGCCCGCCGGCATAGGCCGCCCCCTAAACGCGGTAATCATGCCCCTCCGGCTGTCTGCGCCGCCAAAGCGCCCAGGGATGCGCGGTACGCCGCAACCTCTGTCCGCAGCGGTAGCCGCGCCAAGCGCTGCATTGGCCTCTAGCCGTCCCCGCCTCGCCGCCGGCGAGATAAACAGCGCGCTGATTAGACGGCGCGCTGCCGTTGCCCGTCAAGCCGGCAGGCCCGCGCGCTGAATTACGTCTCCGCGGATCTGAAAAAGCCGCCCGCGTATTGGCGGGCGGCTTTGTGCTTTGCCTGATCTGTTATAGCGGCCAGTCTAGTCCCGGCTGCGCAGGGTGGGGAATAAGATTACGTCGCGGATCGAGGGCGAGTCAGTGAGGAACATCACCAGGCGGTCGATGCCGATGCCCAGGCCGCCGGTGGGCGGCATGCCGTATTCCAGGGCGCGCAGGAAATCCTCGTCCAGCTCATTTGCTTCCTCATCGCCTATGGCGCGCAGCTCCATCTGCCGCTCAAAGCGCCCGCGCTGGTCAAGCGGGTCATTTAGCTCGGAGTAGGCATTACATAGCTCGCGGCCAAAAATATAGCCCTCAAAGCGGTACACCAGATTGGGGTCGTCATGCTTACGCTTGACAAGCGGTGAGATCTCGATCGGGTAATCAAGGATGAATACCGGCTGGATCAGCATTTCCTCGACCTTTTCTTCAAAGAAAAGATTGATGATGTTGCCCCGCTCCTCATCATCGGCCACATCCAGACCGGCGGCTTTGGCCGCGGCCCGCGCCTGCTCATCCGTTGTCACGGTGGCGAAATCAACGCCGGCGTACTCGCGGATGGCGTCGAACATGGTCAAACGCCGCCACGGCGCTTTGAGGCTTATCTCCCGGCCCTGATAATTGATCGTATCCGTACCAAGGACCTCCAAAGACACGGCCTCGACCATCTGCTCAGTCAGCTCCATCATGCCCTGATAATCGCTGTAAGCCTGATATAGCTCGAGCATGGTGAATTCCGGATTATGCTTGATCGAGATGCCCTCATTGCGGAATACCCGGCCGATCTCATAAACGCGTTCCATGCCGCCGACGATCAATCTTTTGAGATGAAGTTCCAGGGCGATACGCATATATAAATCCATATCCAGCGTATTATGATGTGTGACGAAGGGGCGCGCCGCCGCGCCGCCGGCTATCGTATGCAAAACCGGAGTTTCCACCTCGAGAAAACCACGCTCGTCCAGCCAGTTGCGGATGGCGCGGATGATGCGGCTGCGGGCGGTGAATACCTTTTTCACCTCCGGGTTAACGATCAAATCGACATATCTTTGCCTATAGCGTAATTCCACATCCTTGAGGCCATGAAATTTTTCCGGTAGCGGGCGCAGGCCCTTGGTGAGAAAAGTCAATTTTTTGGCCTTGATCGAAATCTCGCCGCGATTTGTGCGGAAAATCTCGCCCTCAACGCCGACGATATCGCCGATATCCCATAGGCCGTACTGCGCATACGCAGCCTCGCCCACCTCATCGAGCCTGATATAAATCTGGATTTGGCCGTCATTATCGGCCAGTACGACGAAGCCGGCTTTGCCATGGCCGCGAATCGCCATCACCCGTCCGGCAACGCGGGCTGTTTGGCCCTCCAGCCGGTCAAAATCCTTAAGGATCGCCGCGGAGCGATGCGTCCACTCGAAACGCTGGCCAAAGGGATCGACGCCTGCTTTTCTCAGCTCGGCCAGCTTATTGATACGCACTTGCATCTGATCATTGATTTCAATATCTGTCATTGATACTTCCTTATCTCTTTATTATTGGTAAAGCGCGCTTACTTGGAAATGCTGACGATTTTGAGCTTGATGATGCCCGCCGGCACGATTACTTCCACCACATTGCCTACGGTATGGCCGAGCATGGCCTTGCCAACCGGACTCTCATTGGAAATTTTACCCTCAAAGGGCTTGGCCTCCACCGAGCCGACGATCTGGAACTCCAGCTTTTCCTCGGTATCGACATTGATTGCCATCACATAGGCGTACTCGGAAATAATATCGACATTAACGTCATTGGCATCCACTACGCGCACATTTTTTAGCTTCTTCTCATAGTTGAGTATTTGCCCTTCGATGAAGGCTTGTTCATTTTTGGCGTCCTCGTACTCGGAATTCTCGCTGATATCGCCGAATTCAATGGCCTGTTTAATACGGGCGGCTACTTCCTTACGCCGCACAGTTTTCAGATGTTCAAGATCGCTTTCCATCTGTTTTAAGCCCTCCAGCGTCATCAGGACTTCTTTTTCGGCCATATATTTTCCACCCTTCCGCTAACAGTCTTTGATAGCTATATTATTTTATGCTTAATCACTTTCTTTGTCAAGACTAAGCCACAAGGAGCAACCGAAATTGGAGACAATCGCCGCAATCAGCAAAAACAAAAAATGCCTGCCCTTTGATAAAGTGCGCCTCAGGGAAAAAGAAATCGCCGTACTGCCCTTTGCCTGGGGGTTACGGCAAAACCGCGTCATCCGCCATATCGAAAACGCCGGCATCCGCGTCGCCGCCCTGGAGCAGCCGCTGAAAATCAAGCATCCCGACCGCCTGCCCTTCCTGATCACCCGCGGCTCGCTACTGCGGCTGGCCATGCTGCCGCGCTTGCTTGATCAACATATACCCGGCTGGCGCGAACAGGCCCTGAGCGTCAACTGCGATGATCTCTCCGGACTGCTGACCGCGCATATCCTGGCGCGGGAAACACGCTATCTGCGCTTGACCGGCGGGCAGGCCGCCGCAATCAGGCAGCTTTTCTTCCGCGAATACGGCTTCCTCAGCGACAGCGCGGAGCAGGCTATTTCCCTTAGCGAGCTGCTGCAGCCGGTGGCAATCAGCGCCGGGCAGCATACGCTGCCCCTGCCGCTTGCAGAAGCGCTGCTGCTGACCATATCCAGACAAGCCCCCAGCGTCAGCCCGGCCTATCTTTTCCGCCTGGCGCGGCTTGCCGCTTATTACGGCTTTGAGCTGCCGCCATCCTCCACTGCGGCAGAGCCGTCGCGTAAATAGGCGGCAAATAGCGCCTTAATTTGCGCATAGCCCGTCAGGGTATTGAGGCGGCGGCGCAAATCCGCCGAGCCGCGCAGGCCCTTGATATACCAGCCCAGATGATGGCGCAGCGACTGCACCGCCAGTTTTTCCGCAAGAGCGCGTACAGCCGCGCTATCCTCGCCCTCACGCCGGACAAGCCAATGCTCACTGCGTTGAATCTGCTCTTTGAGATGCGCCAACGCCTGGGCGATAATGATTTGCGGCGCGGGGCGGCCCGGCGGCTGTTGCCCGGCGAGCGCCGCCCGGATATCAGCAAAGAGCCAGGGATTGCCGAGCATCCCCCGGCCGACCATCACGCCGTCGCAGCCGGTCTGCTCCAGCATAGCCAAAGCGTCCCCGGCCTGAAAAATATCGCCGTTGCCGATCAGCGGGATGGCCACCGCCCGCTTGACTGCGGCGATCAACCGCCAATCGGCCCGACCCTGATAAAACTGCTCCCTGGTGCGGGCATGCAGCGCCAGCCAGGCGGCTCCTGCCTGCTCCATCCTTTGCGCGAATTCAACGGCGTTGACCCGGCCGCCATCCCAGCCGGCGCGCATCTTTACCGTCACCGGCAGGCCGGCGGTTGCGGCGGCTTTGACAAGCCGCTCAGCCAGCTCCGGCTGGCGCAGCAGGGCCGAGCCCTCATTATTCTTCACAACCTTCGGCACCGGGCAGCCCATATTGATATCGATGTATTGCGCGCCCAGCTCCGCCACAATAGCCGCCGCCTCCGCCACATGCTCGGGTACGGCGCCAAAAAGCTGTACGAGGCGCGGCGCTTGCTCATCCGTGATATCCAGCAGCTCCAGTGTTTTCCTGTTCTGATACACCAGGGCCTGGGCGCTAACCATTTCCCCATAGGCGAGATCCGCGCCATGAGCGCGTACGATATCGCGGTAAACGCGGCTGGAGATGCCCGCCATCGGCGCTGCCGTCAAGCGATACTCAAAAGGCATATAATTCCTCTCTGTCCAGGCTGCGGTACTGGATGGCCTCGGCGATATGCGCCGCGCTGATCCGCCGCTCCCCGGCCAGATCGGCAATGGTGCGGGCAATTTTCAAAATGCGGTCATGACCGCGCCCGCTCAAGCCTAAGCTGCTGAAAGCCTGTGACATCAACTGCTCTCCCGCCGCGTCCGGCCGGCAAAAACGCTCCAAATCGGCGCGGCTCATCGCGGCATTGGTCAAAGGAGCGCGCCCATTGAAACGCGTCGCCTGTCTGCGCCGGGCCGCCTCGACCCGGTTGCGGATCAGGGCGGAACTCTCCTCGGCGGCGGCCTGCCCGGAAATCTCCTTATATTTGACGCGCGGCACTTCAATCTGAATATCGAAGCGGTCGAGCAGCGGGCCGGAAATTTTATCGAAATAGCGCTGGCGCTGATGCGGCGTGCAGCTGCAGCGCTTGACGCTATCACCGAAATAACCGCAGGGACAGGGATTCATCGCGCCGATTAACTGAAAAGCGGCGGGAAAATCCACCCGTCCGCCAACGCGCGATATCGTCACCACGCGGTCCTCCAAAGGCTGGCGCAGCGCGTCCAGCACGTCGCGGTCAAACTCGGCCAACTCGTCCAAAAAGAGCACGCCCTGGGAAGCGAGGCTGATCTCGCCGGGGCGGGGCGTTGTGCCGCCGCCAATGATGCTGGCGGCCGAGGCCACATGATGCGGCGCGCGGAAAGGACGGCGATTGACCAGGGCCTGCCCTTTGCTCAGCATGCCGCTGATACTGTAGATTTTCGTCACTTCCAGGCTTTCGGCTAATGTCATCGGCGGCAGTATAGTCGGCAGCCGCCGCGCCAGCATGGTCTTGCCGCTGCCCGGCGGCCCGATCATCAGCAGATTATGCCCGCCTGCCGCCGCTATCTCCAAGGCCCGCTTCACCGCCTGCTGTCCCCGCACCTCGCTCATATCCAGTTGCCCCTCCTCCGGGGAGGACGCGAGCAAAAGCTCAATATCAACTTCCGTCGGGGCGATCTCAGCCTCGCCGGCCATCACCCTGCCCAACTGGGCCAGGCTGTCCACGCCCCAAACCGCCACGCTATTGCTGATCGCCGCCTCAGCCGCATTGTCGGCAGGCAGATACAGCGCGTCCACTCCGGCTACGCCGCCCAGGCAATCGGCAATGGGCAAAGCGCCGCTTACCGGACGCAGCGAGCCCTCCAGCGACAGCTCGCCCACAAAAGCGGCGCGAGCCAGCCGCTCGCTCATTGGTATTTGCCCTGTAGCGACCAGGATGCCCACGGCGATCGGCAAATCAAGATACGGGCCTTCTTTTTTCACATCCGCCGGCGCCAAATTAACAGTAATGCGGCGAATAGGAAACTCGAAACCAGAATTTTTCAGCGCCGAACGTACGCGTTCCCGGCTCTCGCGCACAGCTGCGTCCGGCAAGCCGACGATCTCAAAAGCGGCCAGCCCGGCGCCCACGTCAACCTCGACAGTTACGGGCAGCCCGCCCATCCCATATGCGACGCAGCTTTTAATCATCGCCAGCATTTGCTCACCTCAAACGGATTATAATCGCGCTTCGCCAAACATATACAAAGAAATCCGGCCCCGCTCCCTTAAAGGGGCGGACCGGACGCCGTCCTATTGCTGCAATAGCCAAATCAAGCGCAGGCCGTCCAGGGTCAGCTGATCGTCGACGATAGCGATAGCATCGCTATAGCCGGAGATCAGCGTGGCCAGGCCGCCGGTAGCGATCACCTGCGGCTGCCTGCCCCATTCCTCGCTCATCCGCCGCACTAGGGAGTCCACTTGGCCGCCATAGCCCCAAAGAATGCCCGAACGCAGGCAATCGGCCGTATTGGCGCCGATGACCCGCGGCGGCCGGTGCAAGGCCACATGGGATAATTTAGAGGCATGGCTCAATAAGGCCCGCTGCGAGACCTCAATACCGGGGCAGATAGCTCCGCCCAAATATTCGCCCGCGGCGGAAACGCAGTCAAGCGTGGTGGCGGTGCCAAAATCGACGACGATCAGATCGCCGCCGTATTTTTGATGCGCGGCCACAGCGTCGGCAATGCGGTCGGCGCCCACCTCCGCGGGAAAATCCACTAAAAGCTTTATGCCCGTGCGCATGCAATGATCAACAAATACAGGCTCCGGACAGGACAAATATTTGATTGCCAAGCGGCGCAGAGAATAATTAACGCCCGGCACCACCGAGCAAACAGCCAGGCCTTTGATTTGACGCAAATCCAAACCCCGGGCGCAAAACAATTCCCTGAGCAAAACCAGGAATTCATCTTCTGTCTTCTCCGCCTGGGTAGAAACGCGCCAGCTATGCAATAGCTTGTCCCCTTGAAAAACGCCCAGGACGATCTGCGTATTGCCGCAATCGATCGCTAACAGCATCAAATCACCTCATGCTGATTATAACTCCCGGGAAGCGGTTTGGCAAGCAGGGCCAATGCTTATACGCATCCTTAGGTGCAGCGCCCATAGATGGCGGCAAGGATTCGCGCATGCTCCTTCTGGTCGCTGATAATCAGCAATAATAGCTCTTGATGCCGGGCGCAGCGTGTTTCCGTGCGGATTTTCTCCAAATGATCGATGACTTCCAGCTTATCGCAGATAGCGGTTTTGAGCATATCAACGAAATTCTTGGGCAGGCTGATCGCCACTTTCTGCGGCTGCGCCCCCTCACCCGTTAAATCTTCATAGATGCCTTCGAGAAAATAATAATGCCGCCGCTCTTCCCGCCGTATTGTGCGCAACATTTCCTTAGCCCGGGCGTCG
>JAAYYR010000043.1 GCA_012515255.1 Clostridia bacterium
CCCATAGCGGCATCGCCGCCTCCAGGCGCAGGGTATCGCGCGCGCCCAAGCCGCAGGGAATCAGCCCCGCCGACTCGCCCGCCTCCAGCAGTAAATCCCAAAGCGCCACAGCGTCCTCATTATCAACCATGATCTCATAACCCAGCTCCCCGGTATATCCGGTACGGGAAATCATCACATTGATATTATTAATTTTTGCCGGCGAGACGAAATGATAGTATTTTTCCGGAATATCTCCGGTCACTTTGCCAAGGATTTCCCGGCTCAGGGGGCCTTGCAAGGCGAGCAGCGACGAATCCCCGGAAATATCGCTGAACATCACCGGGCCGGTGAGATGATCGCGAACCCAGGCGGCGTCTTTTTCGCGGTTGGCGGCATTGACGACAGCCAGATAATGCTCATGCCCCAGTTTATATACCAGCATATCGTCGATCACGCCGCCCTGCTCATTACAAAGCAGGCCATAGCGTACCCGTCCCGGCTGTAAATCACTGTAATCATTGCTCAATAGCCGGTTAAGATTGGCCAGCGCGCCCGGGCCGCGCAAGATAAATTCGCCCATATGCGACACATCAAAAAGACCGCATTTTTGCCGTACCGCCATATGCTCGGCGATTAAACCCGGTCCGTAGTGCAGCGGCAAGAGATAACCGGCAAAGGGGACAATTTTCCCGCCCGCCTGCACATGCCGCTCATACAGCGGGGTTTTTTGCTCCATCATTGACTGCTCCTTTCCTCCATCACAGTATTTACTATCTCGCTTCATTATAATACCCCCGCCCCGATAAGTACATATGCAATTGCAGCGGGTACGGCTGGATAGCGGCCATTGCTTTCCTGCCCTACCGCTTTGGCGGCCGCGGCGGAATTTGCTGATGATACCATTTGGCGAGCCCTCCCTCTGAGGTCTCGCGGTATTTGCTGAACAAGTCGCGCCCTGTCTCATACATCGTCTGCACGACCATATCAAAAGAGATTTTGCGCGTATGGGTGAGGAAATGGGCCAGGGAAAGTGAATCAAGGGCGCGCATAGCGGCAACGGCATTGCGTTCGATGCAGGGGATTTGCACCAGGCCGCAAATCGGGTCGCATGTCAGCCCCAGATGATGCTCGATCGACAGCTCCGCGGCGTATTCGATCTGGTCCAAATCCATGCCGTAGAGCTGCGCCAAGGCAGCGGCGGCCATAGAGCAAGCGCTGCCGATCTCCGCCTGGCAGCCGCATTCGGCGCCGCTGATCGAGGCATTGGTTTTGATCAGATTGCCGATTAGCCCGCCTGTGGCCAGGGCTTGGGCAATTTCCTCATCCGTTAAGCCATCCTTTTCCTGGCAATATAATAAAACAGCCGGCATTACGCCGCTGGCGCCGCAGGTGGGGGCGGTGACGATAATGCCGCCCGCTGCGTTTTGCTCCGCGGTGGCATAGGCATAGGCGCAAACAAGGCGGTTGGCCCGGGTGGCCGGCTCTTCCTCATCCATGTCCTGGCTGTAAAGATATTTTGCTTTACGCTGCACATGCAAGGATCCCGGCAGCACGCCCTCTGTTTCCAGCCCGTCATAGACGGTGTTTTTCATCCGCGACCAGATGCGCAGGAGAAAAGGCCAAATACCCTCACCCTCCTCCTTGGCCACATATTGCCATAATGCAAGGCGCTGCTTCTCGCAGTGTTGCTTGATCGCAGCTAAGCTATCGAGCGCATAAATATCCGCCGGAGCGGCTGTCTCCGGCTCGCCGAGAATGCGGATCGCGCCGCCGCCCACGGACAGCACCCGCCAAGACCCGAGCAGCCGCCCGTCCTTGTAGGCGGCCAGGTCCAGGGTATTGGGATGCGGCAGGCCGGTTGTTTCAGTGTCGAAGCGCAATTCCACGAGGCGCGGCGCCAGGCCGTCGAAGATCGCCGCGTCTGTGAGGTGGCCGCGGCCTGTTTTGGCCAAAGAACCATACAGCACCGCCGAAAAGCTTTCCGCCTCCGGGTAAGCGGCGGCAAAAAGCGAAGCCGCCCGGTAAGGGGCCATAGTATGCGAGCTGGACGGGCCTTTGCCGATGCGGTATAATTCCTGCAGCGATTTCATCCGCGTCCTCCTTATTTTTATCAATACCGTACCGGGCGGTCTATTCGCCGCCTGTCGGCCCGGCTCTACCCAGCCTGCTGATTTTCTGTTATAATCATACTGTATATCCCTTAATTTTACAATTATTTAAGCAACAAAACTATTATACCCGCATAGTGCTTTTTCTTTCATGCGCGCTCCACAGCGGGCGGCTTGCGGCTTTGCGTCATCTCATTAAAACCGCTGCTGGAATTGCGGCGGCGCAGACTTGGTTATTGACTTTTTCCCCGGGAAAGAATAAGCTGCAAATTATTAAAGCCATATATCGATAAAAGAACCCTGTCGTCCCCATACTAAAAATATCGCCTTCACCGGCCCCAGAGGTAAAACTATGCGCGAAACGATATTTACCGTAACCGGCATGACCTGAGCCGCTTGCGCCGCTGCGGTGCAGCGGGCAGTCGCCAAACTGGACGGCATAGATAAAAGCGAAATCAATGCCGCCACGGAAAAAATGTATCTTCGCTACGATGAGCAAAAAATCAGCTTTGAGCAATTACGCCAGGCAGTTGAGAAGGCTGGCTACGGCCTGCTTGAGCCTGCGGAACCCATAAACGCGCCCAGCGACGCTGTAAGCGACCCCGGCCCGCCCGGGGAAGCCGCCGTTGGCGGCGCGCCGCAAACGCGGCAGGAGCGCCGGGCTGAGCTGCTGATTGAAGGTATGACTTGCGCCGCCTGTTCCGCGGCTGTCGAGCGGGCGGCGAAAAAACTGCCCGGCGTAGGCGCGGCGGCGGTCAATCTCGCCAGCAACCGCGGCAGCTTCACCTATGATCCCGCCCAAGTCAAGCTGGCGGAAATCATCGTCGCGATCGGGCGGGCCGGTTATCGAGCGCTGCCCGCGGAGGACCCGGTCAGCCGCGACCTTGATCAGCAGCGCCGCGAGCATGAAGCGAAGATGATGCGGCTGCGCTTCCTCGTGGCTCTAATCTTTGCCGCGCCGGTGTTTTATACGGCTATGTCGCATATGTTCCCCGGACTGCCGACACCCCTGCCCCGTTTTCTCGACCCGCAGTACGCGCCGCTCAATTTTGCCCTGGCGCAGGCTTTGCTGACCATACCGGTTTTGATTGCCGGCAGCCGCTTTTTTACCCGCGGCGTCAAAACCCTGCGTCATGGCGCGCCCAATATGGATACGCTCGTGGCGCTTGGCACAGGCAGCGCTTTCATCTACAGCGTCTATGCGCTGATCAAAATTTGGCAAGGCGACGCCTCTTATGTCCACGCCCTTTATTTCGAATCGGCGGCGGTGGTGATTGCCCTGGTGATGCTGGGCAAATATCTGGAAGCCAAAAGCCGCGGCAAGACTTCGGCCGCAATCAAGAAGCTGCTGCAGCTGAAGCCGAAAACAGCCTGGATCGAAAAGAACGGACAAGAGCTGGAAGTAGCGCTGGATGATGTGACTACAGGCGATATCGTCATCGTCCGGCCCGGCGCGGTCTTCCCTGTGGACGGACTGGTGCTTGCCGGGATCAGCAGCGCCGATGAATCGATGCTCTCCGGCGAAAGCCTGCCCGTGGACAAGCAGCCCGGCTCGCAGGTCACAGGCGGCAGCATCAATGGCGAGGGATTGATCAAATTCCGCGCCACCCATGTGGGGCAAGATACGGCTTTGGCGAAAATCATCCGCCTCGTCGAAGAAGCCCAGGGCAAAAAAGCGCCCATCGCCAAGATGGCGGATTTGGTATCCGCTTGTTTTGTGCCCGCGGTACTGGCGATTGCCATCATTGCCGCTATCGCCTGGACGCTCGCCGGTAAAGATTTCTCCTTCGTGCTGACGATATTCGTTTCCATACTGGTAATTGCCTGTCCCTGCGCCTTGGGCCTGGCCACGCCGGTCGCGATTATGGTTGCCACAGGCAAAGGAGCGGAACTGGGCGTGCTGATTAAGGGCGGAGATATTTTGGAGGCGATACGCGGCATTGACAGCGTAGTGCTGGATAAAACCGGCACTATCACCGAAGGCCGCCCTCGCTTGACCGAGATCATGACTTATAATGGCTGGCAGGAAGACCAGGCGCTGCAAGTGATGGCAGCGGCGGAACGCGGCTCCGAGCATCCATTGGCCCGCTCCGTGGTGGAAGCCGCGACAGAACGCGGCCTAACGCTTGAGGAGCCGCAAAATTTCCAGGCGCTGCCCGGCCGCGGCATCCGCGCCGACGTCGGCAATCAGCAAATACTGGCCGGCACGCTCAAGCTGATGCAGGAGCAAGGGATCGACGCGGCCGCGTCCATGCGGGACGCGGAGCAACTGGCCGCTTCCGGGCGCACCATGCTTTATCTGGCCGTATCAGGACAGCTCGCGGCGCTAATCGGCGTGGCCGACACGGTCAAGCCCGGCAGCAAGGGGGCAATATTCCGGCTCAAGGAGCAGGGCATCGCCGTCTATATGATCACCGGCGACAACCGCAATACCGCCGCCGCCATCGCCGCTGAAGTCGGCATTGAGCAGGTGCTGGCCGAGGTGCTGCCCGCGGATAAAGCAAGCGAGGTGCAAAAGCTGCAGGCCCTGGGGCATAAGGTGGCCATGGTGCGCGACGGCATCAATGATGCGCCCGCACTGGTGCAGGCCGATATCGGCATGGCAATCGGCAGCGGCACCGACGTCGCGGTGGAGGCGGCGGATGTGGTGCTGATGCGCGGCGATTTGAACGAAGTGCCGACCGCCATCGCTCTAAGCCGCGCCGCCATCCGCAATATCAAGCAAAATTTATTCTGGGCTTTCATCTATAATACAGTGGGCATACCTTTTGCCGCGGGCGTGGTCTATATTTTGGGCGGGCCTTTGCTCAGCCCGGTGTTCGCCGGCGCCGCCATGGCCTTAAGCTCGGTCTCGGTGGTGAGCAATGCGCTGAGACTGCGCCGCTTCCGCGTCAAATAGCCGGGTAAAAAGGCCGGCTCCGGGCAAACTAAACCCGGAGGTGTTTATATGAAAGATCAAATCAAAATCCGCCTTAGCGGTGAAAATGGCGCCCGGCTTTCCGCGGAGCAGTTATTGGATCAAGAGCAAGCCGCGCCGCGCAATGTGGCCGGCAATGCCGTGCCGCCGCCCAGGGACGAAATATCTTCCCGCCAGGGCACGCGTGGCGGCGCCGCCGACCTCTCCCGCTATCTGGCGATGCTCTCCCGGGGGCGAAAAAACAACCCCAGCTAAATCGGATGTACAAGTAGGAGCACAAGTAAAATAAGACCAAATATAAGCGAAGGGGTGATCATGTGCAAAAAAAACTTCATATCAGCGGCATGACCTGCCAGCATTGCGTCAGGCGGGTGGAAAACGCGCTGCGGGAA
>JAAYYR010000006.1 GCA_012515255.1 Clostridia bacterium
ACATGTGGACCGGCACCCGTATGGTCCGTCCCTGGTCGGCAATCGCGCGCGTGACCGCCTGCCGAATCCACCAGGTAGCGTAGGTGCTGAATTTGTAACCTTTATGGTAATCGAATTTCTCCACGGCCTTAATCAAGCCGAGATTGCCTTCTTGTATCAGATCGAGGAATAGCATGCCGCGGCCGACATAACGCTTGGCAATGCTTACCACTAGGCGCAGATTAGCCTCGGCCAGGCGGCGCTTGGCCTCTTCCTCGCCGTTTTCTATGCGCTTTGCATAGGCTATCTCCTCCTCGGCAGTCAACAGCGGCACCCGGCCAATCTCTTTCAGGTACATGCGCACCGGATCGTCGATGGCGACGCCGTCCGGCACCGTGAGATCGATTTTTAGCGGTTCCACCACCTGAACGATCTCGTTGTCATCCGGATCGGTGATTGCCTCCAGTACCACGTCGTTAACGGTCAATTCGATGCCCGCCTTGGCGAATTGCTCAAAAATCTCCTCCATCTGGGAGGTGGAAAGATCATATTCTGCCAGCGAGTCCGAAATCTCGTTTGTGGTGACGAAGCCTTTGATTTTGCCGATGTCCAGGAGTTTTTTAACTGTTTCCTCGCGGTTTTGCTGTTTCACCTAGATTTCCTTTCTTGCCTGGGGAAGTCGTAGATTCGAATCCGATATCCGAACCTCCGGGTTACGCTTGTTCAGGAGCTATGGAGAAGGCCGGTTAGCCGGGTCTTCTCAGCCAATAGTTGGCGATAATCCTCATTGACCGCCGCGGCCGCGTCAATGGCGCGGTCAAGGGCGGCGATTTTTTCCCGCAGGCGATGGTGACGGATGGTCTCTATGCAGTCGGCCGCCAGAGTAGCGGCATCGTCGCCGGGGATATCTGTTTCTAGTAATTTCAACACAAATTGTCGTAACCCTTCATTTTCCTCAGGAAGATCATTGAATAATGATTGCGGCTGAAAATCATAGCCGCCGCCTTTGGCAATGATGATATCAATGATCTGTCTTTCTTCATCACTGCCCGCCCAATCAGAGCCTAATTCGGCGTTGGCAAGGCAAAAAATTTTCTCATCGGCAATAGCCAATGCCAGCAGTTGTTGCCTGGCCTTAAGCTGGCCGGAGTCTCTTTTTATCGCGGTATCGGCCGGGTGGGCGGGCCGTGGCGGCGGAGCCGGCGCCGCCCCCGCAAAAGCTTGACCGGCCGGCAGCAGGCCGCTTTTGGCCAAGTCGGCATTGATCGCGGTTTCGCTGATCTGCAGTTGCCTTGCCAGGCGGCGGATAAAGCTCTCCCGCTCGGTCTGATTGCGCGCGCCGGCGATTGCGGGCAGCAGCTCGGCTACGATGGCGCCCTTGCCGCCGGCGCTTTCCGAATCATGGCGCTCAAGAGCGCGCAGCAGCAGGTAATCAAGCCGGGGATAGCGGTATTTCTCCAGCAGCCGCCGCCAGCCGCGCATACCGTATTGGCGCAGGAAATCGTCGGGATCAAGTTTCTCCGGTATGACCAGCACCTGAGCCTCGGCAAAGTCATAACCGGTGAGCTTGGTCAAAGAGGCGAGCGCCGCCTTGGCGCCTGCACCGTCCCCATCGAAAGAGAGCAGTACCTGCAGTTTTTCCGGGGCCTGCGGGGCGAGGCGGCTGAGTAACCGCGCCTGATTATCGGTAAAGGCGGTGCCAAGAGAGGCCACGGCATTGGCGAGCCCATAGCTATGGGCGGTCAGCACATCCATATACCCCTCCATGATATAGACGGTTTTTTCCCGCGCGATGGCAGAGGCCGCGATATCAAGCGCATAGAGGTGGGATGATTTATTATAGATCGGCGTGCCCATGGAATTGAGATATTTGGGTTGCTCATCGCCTAAGGCGCGGCCGCCAAAGGCAATTACCGCGCCTTGGTTGTCGCGGATGGGAAAAATAAGCCGGCCATGAAATTTATCAAAGCAGCGGCCGGTTTTGGCGCTTTTGCTTATCAGGCCGGCTTTGATCAAAATTTCCTCGCTGTAGCCGCGCTCCTTGAGATGATTAGGCAGAGCCTGCCAGTCGCTCTCCGATGAGAAGCCAAGGCCAAAGCGTTCCGCGGTCTCTGGTTTGACGCCGCGCTTTTTCAAGTAGGCGGCGGCGGCCTGCGAGACAGGCAAAGCTGCGGCGTAAAAAGCGGCGGCGTCCGCATGTGCTTGCAAAAGACGCTGTCTTTCCTGGCTGGCCGCCATTTGCGCCGGGGTAAGGTCTTTTTCCGGAATGACGATGCCATAGCGGTCGGCCAGACGCCGCACCGCGTCAGGAAAGCCGAGGTTTTCGATTTTCATCATAAAGCCGATAATATTGCCGCCCTCCCCGCAACCAAAGCATTTATAAAATTGCTTGTCCGGGTTTACAGAAAAACTAGGAGTATCCTCATTGTGGAAAGGGCAGAGGCCAAAGTAGTTGCGTCCCTTTTTTTGCAGCGGCACATATTCGCCGATAATTTCCACGATATCGGCGCGGCTCATCAGCTCATCCAAAATTTCCTGAGGTATCCTTGCGGCCATTTTTCCTCCGATGAGGCACTTTTATGCGTTTAAAACGCAAATCACGGCAGTTTTGATTTATTTTCGCAATTGGCAGGGCATATTCCTGCTATTTATCGCTATTAATAGCCAAGCGGGCCGCGAAATCGTTTCGCGGCCCGTCTGTTTAGTATTCCTGGTTGATGCTGCTACCGTTGCGGCCTTTGCGCACCAGCAGCTTTTTATCGATACGCTCCGCCAGCTCGCCGACATGAGAGATGATGCCCACTTGCCTTTGGCCCTGCGCCAGCTGGGAGAGAATTGCTATCGCTTTTTCCCGCGTCTCCGGGTCCAGGGTGCCGAACCCCTCGTCGATAAACATGGCGTCCAACTGCACGCCCCCGGCATAGCGTTGGATCACATCGGCCAGGCCGAGCGCCATGGACAGCGAAGCCATGAAAGACTCGCCGCCGGAGAATGTGCGCACATCGCGCCGCTTGCCTGTCCAATGATCGAAAATATCGATATCCAGGCCCATCTGGGCATTGCCCTCGCCCTCCTCGCGCCGCAAAAGCTCATATTGGCCGTCGCTTATGGCCAGCAGGCGGCGGTTGGCCTCTGTGATGATTTCCCGGAAATACGCGGCCTGAATATAGCGCTCGAAAGAAAGGCGGCGCTTGCCGGGAAGCTGCCCGTTGGCGGTTAACGCCAGATCGCGCAGACGAGCGTACTCCGCGCCAAGAAGCAGCGCCTCCTGGTTTTTCGTCTGCGCCTGCTTTTTAAGCCCGCGATTAGCTTGCAGGCGGCTATAGATTTGCTTATCTTTTTCCTCCAGCATCGCCTTTGTTTCATTCAATTGCTGCCGCTTGGCCAATAGCTGCTCGATATCAACGGCCTTTTTCTCGCCCAGCGTCGCGCGCCCCCGTTTTATGTATGCTTCTGTTGTGGCGATTTCCGTGCGGTACTCTTCCAGCTCCCGCCTCAAAGCGATGATGCGCTCAGGCCTGCGGCTTGCGGCGCTATAGGCCTGCGCGTCGCTGAAGCCCGCCGCGGCGATAGCAGCGGCAAAAGCTGCCGCTGCTTGTTGCGCCAGGTCGGCGGCCTGGCCATGCGCGGCTTTTTTTTCCGCCAGCCGTATTTGTTGCGCCGCAATCGCTTCTTTTTTGGCGGCTAAATTATCAACGGCTGTTTTTAGCGCTCCCTCCAGTTTAGCCAATTCCTGGCGTAAGCCTTCAAGCTCCAATCTCGCCGCCGCTTGATCCGCATGGGGGAGGTCGGCGGACAGGGCCTCGCTTTTGCCGAGAAGCAGGTCTTTTTCCTGCGCCCGCTTTCTGACCACATCTTCGCCCCTGACGAGGCGCGTTTCCAGGCCGACTAATTGCTCCTCGGCATTGGCTAAATCCCGGCAATGCTGCTCATGGCCTTTTATCTGTTGCCGCAGCTCTTGCTGCCGTCGGGCAAGCGCGGCTTCTTTTTCCCGCGCCGCCTTTAATAGGACGGGCAGTTCCGCTTGTAATTTAGCCGCGTCGTTATAGCCGCTGTCGGTAAGGAGATTGCTTTGACGTAATTCCCACTCGGAGCGGCGGGTGGCGGCTGTGGCGCTTGCTTCTTCGCTGCGCCGCTGCGCCGTATCCAGAGCGGCTTTTGCGGCGTCCACCTCGTCTTTATCCGGCACAGTGGAAAGCGGTTGCGCCGGAGCCGGGTGCTCGATGGCGCCGCATACCGGGCAGGGCGAACCGGGCTGCAATTGCTGCGCCAATAAGCCGGCCTGTCCGCCCAGGAAGGCGGATAGCAAAGCGGCGTGGCGGCCGCTGAGAGTTCGCAGTTTGGCAATAGCCTGCTGCGTCTGCTTTTGGGCCTGCTCATAGGCTTGTCCCGCAGTGAACCAAGCCTGCAGGTCGGCAGCCAGCTTTTGGAGGCCGCGAATTTCTTCGCCTGCTTGCCGCTGTTCGTCGGTAGCGCGAAGCAGTTGTTTTTCCGCGGCGCTCAGTTGTGCCGGGGCCTCCCTTAGCTCTTGCTTTTGCTGTTTCAAGGCATTTTGCTGCCGCAGCAACTCTTGATAGAGATGTTGCGCTTTGCCCAGCTCCAGTTCTGTAGCTGCCAGGCTTTGCCGCGTTTTAGCCAGTTTATCGTATTGGGCGAGTTGTTCCGTGCCAATGCTTATTTGATCGCGCAGCTCACGGCGCCGCGGCTCTTGTCCCTCGGCTTGCCGGGCTGCGGCCGTCAGCGCTATAAAGAGCGGCTCGTCCCGCTCCAGGCTTGCTTGTAATGCGGTGATATCCGTTGCTAATTGGTCGCGCTGCTCAGCCTGCTCCGCCGCTCTTTGCGCCAGGGGCAGCAAAGCCGTTGCCCGCTCGGCCGCCGACAGCTCGGCTGCTTGTTTGTCCAGCTCCGGGCGGCGGCTTTGCAGTTGTGCCAGCCGCTGCTCCGCAAGCTGCAGTTCCTTGATTTGGCGATTGGTTTCCTCTGTGGTGGCCAGCCGCCCGGCAAGCGCGCTTAGGTCGGCCTCCAGGCTGGATAGCGTTTGCTGGCTAGCTATTTGTCTGCGCTCGTCAGCCTCGATCAGCCGCTCCAGCAGGCCGAGCAAATCATCAGGCGATTCGGGGGCGGGCAGTGACGCATCATCAGGGGCCAGGCTGATGCCGGCCGCGTATTGGTCCAGGGAGGCCCGGCTTTCGCGCCAGGCTGTTTCAAGCTGACGCGCCCGTTCCTTAAGCTTTTCCTGGAAATTCATATAGACGCTGGTATCGAAAATCCGGCGGAAAATTGCGCTGCGTTCTTCAGTGCGCGCCTGCAGCAATTGCAGAAAATCGCCTTGGGCGATCATGGCGATCTGGGTAAATTGATTGAGCGTGATCCCCAGAATCTCGATAATTTTTTCATCGACCCGCGCCGGCATGACCAGCACCTGACCGTCCGGCAGCCTTAGTTCGGCTTTGGCCGGCTGCAGCGTCTCCCCGCTGCCGCGTATTTTAGGCCGGGCATAGCTGGGGCTGCGGCGGATCATATAGTTTTGTCCGCGATAAGAAAAAACCAGCTCAATAAAAGTCTCTGTTTCCGGGCGCGCGAAATCACTGCGCAGCATTTTGGGCTCGCGCAGACGGCCGCTGGAGGCGCCGTAGAGGGCG
>JAAYYR010000044.1 GCA_012515255.1 Clostridia bacterium
GCCGGGCAAAATAAGGCCGGGGCAGAGCCCGGCCTTATTAGGTCTGAATAGTTTATTCTTTGATCCGCGTCGAAGCGAAACACTAACGGTTATCAATCACATCCCCATAGCCGTCCTGTTCCACACGTACCAGCTGCTCCGGCAGCTGCTGCGGCAGAGCGGCTAATTGCTCCTCAGCCGCCTCAAAGCTGACGCAAGTGCCGCAAGATGAGCTGAGCCGGCGCGGCACCGGACGCATTTGCCCTATGATCCGCAGCTTGCGCAAAGCGCGTTGATAGAGGATAGCGTCATAATGGGTAAAGAAAGTCGCAATATAATTGCCCATCGTCACTCCGATCCTATTTCTTGATCATCAGAATATAATCGCCGTCTTCTTCGCTGGTCTCAACCGCGTATCCGGCTTTATTGGCAAAGCGGGTAATATTGGCCTGTGCGGCGGGATTGTCCACTAACACCCGGCAACCATCGGGGTTTAGCTGCAGGGCCTGCTGCGTCATCAAAACCGGTTGCGGGCAGCTCAGGCCGCGCGCGTCCACGATCGTCATATGATAATCCTCCTTTTAGCACTGCATAGATGCCTTTTCTATTTGGCAACGCTTTCCGCCGCCGGCGATGAAGAAACCGCGGCTTTTTTGCTGTTTATGGCAGCGATAATGACGAGTGCGACAAAAATAGCCGCAGTGGCGATTTTACCCGCCACAGTAGGCCCGCCGCTAACGATTCCGTCATTGATTACGGTGGCAGAGGAGGCAAGCTTAAAATTATGCGCGATTGCCGCGCCGACAAAATAGCCAAATACGGTTACTGCCGAATCAGCATTGCCCTCGCCGGAGAGAATTAATTGCCGCAAAGGACAGCCGCCCAGCATCACCGAGCCAAGACCCACCGCCGCCATCGCAAGGAAATTCCATAAGCCGTCATTATGAGCGATCGGCTGGCCGGTGAAGCCAAGATGGAAAAAGCCGAAAGCGGCATTGGCGACCAGCGCCGCAACTAAAATACACAAAAAACCGATCAAAAGCGTCCAATCTTTGAACAGGATTACATCGCGAATGCCGCCCACCATGCACAGCCGCGATCTTTGCGCCAAAACGCCTACGATCAGGCCTGCGATCAGAGCCAGCCAAATCGGCGCCCGCATTGAGCCGGGGCCGGATTGGGAAAAGAAAATAAAGGCCGGGGCTGCGAGCAGTAAGACGAGTAAGCCGATGTGAATAGCAGGCATCCAGGCGCCTTCCAGGCGCGGCAGTTGATATGTACGCTTAAGGCTATAGCCGCGGTTGAGGAAGAACACGCCGCTGCCGATACCTGCGGCAAAACCAATAAGTCCGATCACAGCGTTCAGGTCGCCACCGGCGATGCGCAGGATCATGCGCAGCGGACAGCCAAGGAATACCAGGGCCGCCACCATCACCATCGCGCCAAGTACAAAACGGGTAACCGGAGCGCTGCCGCCGCGCGGCAAGAATTCCCGGCTGGCAATCGCCGCAATCACGGCGCCCAAAACCAAGCCGATGATCTCGGGGCGGATATACTGCACTACGGCCGCGCGATGCAGCCCCAGTGCGCCAGCGATGTCGCGAGTGTGACAGGCAACGCAGATCCCCATGTTACCGGGGTTTCCCAACGCCACCAGTATGGGCGC
>JAAYYR010000045.1 GCA_012515255.1 Clostridia bacterium
CAAGTGCAATAAGGGCGTGCGGGTGAAAAAAGAGATCCATGCCGATGGCAGCAAAACCCGCGTATGCGCCGTATGCGGCGCCAGCCTGGACGGCAAATGATCGGGGAAGGAGGAATAATTTGTGGCAAGGCTAAAACAACGCTATGATACGGAAATCCGCGAAAGGCTCCAGGAAAGATTCGGCTATAAGAATGTAATGGAGATACCGCGTTTGCACAAAATCGTGATCAATATGGGCTTGGGCGAAGCCATACAAAACCCCAAGGCCCTGGACGCCGCGGTGGGCGATTTAACCGCCATCTCCGGCCAGAAGCCGGTGATCACCAAGGCCAAGAAGTCCATCGCAGCCTTCAAGCTGCGCCAGGGCATGCCCATCGGCTGCAAGGTTACGCTGCGCGGCGAGCGCATGTATGAATTCGCCGATAAGCTGATCTCCGCCGCCATCCCCCGGGTGCGCGACTTTAAGGGCGTTTCCGCCAAGGCTTTCGACGGCCGCGGCAATTATACCCTGGGCCTGAAAGAGCAGTTGATTTTCCCGGAAATAGAGTACGATAAGATCGACCGCCTGCGCGGTATGGAAGTGAATTTCGTAACCTCCGCTAAAACGGATGAGGAATGCAAAGAGCTGCTGCGGCTGATGGGCATGCCGTTTGCCGACAAGTAAAAGAGGAGGGAAATTCGTGGCTAAGACTTCTATGCTGATAAAACAAAAACGGACGCCCAAGTATTCGGTCCGCGGCTACAACCGCTGCAGCATCTGCGGACGCCCGCATGGCTATATGCGCAAGTTCGGCATTTGCCGTATCTGTTTCCGCAATCTGGCCTACAAAGGAGAAATCCCCGGTATTACCAAATCAAGCTGGTAGGCCGGATTTAAGGAGGTTATAAATAATGGTTGTTACCGATCCTATCGCCGATTTCCTGACTAGAATCAGAAACGCCAATATGGTTTACATGGATAAGGTGGAGATCCCCGCTTCCAGGACCAAGATGGCGATGGCCAGTATCTTGAAGGAAGAAGGCTTTATTAAGGATGTGGAATATATTGAAGACGGCAAGCAGGGCATCATCCGTCTGTATCTTAAGTATGCCGGCGGCAAAGAGCGGGTGATCAGCGGCTTGAAGCGTATTTCCCGCCCCGGCCTCCGCGTCTACGCCAAAAAGGATGAGCTGCCGAAGGTGCTGGGCGGCCTGGGTATCGCCATCGTCTCCACGTCCTCCGGTCTGATGACCGATAAAAACGCGCGCAAACAGGGACTGGGCGGAGAAGTTCTCTGCTATGTCTGGTAAGCCGCAGCTGCAATAGGAGGTGTACTCATGTCCCGAATCGGCAAATTGCCAATCGTATTGCCTGCCGGCGTCAGCGTTGCCATCGACGGCCATAGCGTTCAAGTCACGGGGCCGAAGGGCGTATTGAAGCGGGAGTTCTCTCCCCTGGTCGATATCGCGCTGGAAGACAATGCGCTTAAAGTCAGCCGCAGAAGCGATCAGCCCGCTGAGCGCGCGCTGCATGGGCTGACCCGCTCTTTGCTCAATAATATGGTGGTCGGCGTCAGCGCCGGCTTCCAAAAGAAGCTCAACCTGGTCGGCGTGGGCTACCGCGCTGCGCTGAACGGTAATAAGCTCGCCCTTTCCATCGGCAAATCGCATCCGGTAGAGATGGATCCCGGTCCGGATCTTAAGGTGGAAGTGCCGCAGCCCGCTGTGATCCTGATCAGCGGCATTGATAAAGAAAAGGTCGGCGCCTTTGCCGCCCAAGTGCGCGAGCAGCGCCCGCCCGAACCGTATAAGGGCAAGGGCATCAAATACGCGGACGAGGTTATCCGCCGTAAAGCCGGCAAGTCCGGCGCTAAGAAATAAGCGGCTTTTCCGGCCGGCTTGCATGGATCAGCCGCGAACACGGAGGGATATAATCCTCCCTGGCGGCGGAAAGGAAGGAAAGCTATGTATAAGAGAATCGAGCGCAAAGCGCTGCGCGCCAAGAAGCATTACCGCATCAGAAAGCAGATCAACGGCACGGCGGAATGCCCGCGCTTGGCGGTATACCGCAGCAATAAGCATATCTACGGCCAGCTGATCGATGATGTCGCCCGCCGTACGATTGTTTTCGCCTCCACTCTGGAGGCGGGCAAGGACGCAAACGGAGGCAATGTGGCGGCTGCCAAACAGGTGGGCCTCAGGCTGGCCGAGCGGGCCAAGCAGCAGGGCGTAACAGACGTGGTTTTCGACCGCGGCGGCCTGATTTATCACGGCAGAGTAGCGGCGCTGGCCGACGGCGCCAGAGAGGGCGGCCTCAACTTTTAGGCGAAGGAGGTTAAACAATGGCAAGACCGGATAATAGAGAAAGACGCGATCTCCATGACCGCGATTTTGAAAAAGAAGTACCGGAGTTTCAGGAAAGAGTGGTCTTCATCAACCGCGTCGCCAAAGTGGTCAAGGGCGGCCGCCGCTTCAGCTTTTCCGCGCTGGTGGTAGTGGGCGACGGCAAAGGCCGCGTCGGCGCCGGCATGGGTAAAGCCAGCGAAGTGCCGGAAGCGATACGCAAGGGCGTGGAAGACGCCAAGAAAAAGCTGATCACCGTGCCCATGCTGCACAGCACCATACCGCATGAGGTGATCGGCCATTTCGGCGCGGGCCGGGTTCTGCTCAAGCCCGCTGCCGACGGTACCGGCGTTATTGCCGGCGGGCCGGTGCGCGCAGTATGCGAGCTGGCCGGCATGAAAAATATTCTCACCAAATCCTTGGGTTCCAATACTGCGGTCAATGTGGTGGCCGCGACCATGGAAGGGCTGAAATCCCTGAAAACAGTGGAAGAAGCCGCCCGCCTGCGCGGCAGGGATCCCAAACAGATTTTGG
>JAAYYR010000046.1 GCA_012515255.1 Clostridia bacterium
CTGCGTATAATATAGCTGCGGCGCGCCTAAAAAATCGGCACAAGGCAGCCGCGGCGGGATGGCAGACGCTTCCGCGGCGGATAATATATCTGTGTAGCGGTATGTATTCAGGCTGCGCAGCAGCGCGCAATGACATATCTCCCACAGCTCAAGGATACGGCTCGCCGGAGCGCGTCCCTGCATCGATTTTGCCACTTGCCACGGCATGGTCGCCAGCGTGGGCGCTCCGGCCATGCAAATCAAATCGCCGTCCGCCTGCAAAAACAGCTTCAGATTATTCCATAGCTCCGCCACATTTTGCCGAAGAATAATTTTCATCAGCGGCCGGCAGAGGGCAAAATAATTCTCGTATTCCCGCACTAGGGCGGCGATGGCTTCAGGGTTGGTAATCAGCTCATTCAGCATTCCTGCGCTATCGCGGCCAATCGACGCCGAGACCACGGCCGCGGACTGCGGCGCCAGAAACAGGGTGCGCCGGAATATGCCGTCCCTGATGCGCGGATAAAAATATGGCTCGATCATCCCCGTCATATACAGCGGCACCCATTTTGCCACCGCCTCAAGCAGCTCGTTCAAATCCCGGTTCACATGATGAATGATTTTGACCCGATTCCCCATGCGCAGCACCTGCGTGAAATCCGCGGCCCAACGCGCCGCGAAAGAGGGATTATCATATATCCACCCCATATCCTCCTCGCTGCTTAATAGCAGAGTCTGGGGGGATTTTTCTTTTTTGATGCGGTCGAAGAACTGGATAACCGCCTCCTGCTTGCCCTGCGGGCCATAATAATAGCGCTTGGCGGCCGCCGGCTCGCCCTCCACGGCATGCGTACTAATGGCGGCATATCCGCCCGCATTGGAGAAGCTGCGGACAAACGGCTCGATATCAGCCGGCTGCTTCGGCCCGCCCCGCAGCCATCTCTCCAGCAAAGCCGCTATTTCTTTTTCATCCGTGGGCCAGGCTGCCAGCTTCAGTTCGCGGCATATGGCATTACGCTGATAATCCGAGCGGACGCGCCGCGCCAGATAGGCGCTCATGGCGGGCAGGAAATCAGGCTTTTTGGGCAAAGGGCGGCTGCCGTTTCTCAGGCGGCTGACATGCGAGGCGTTCAGGTTTGCGGCCAGCGCCAGCTCGCTGGCCTTTGTATGCGTCAGCTCCATAATATGGGTCAGGCGCTCTGAAAACACATGTATCCCCCCTGTCATTTATTAAAGCCATTTTATCATAGCCCGCTGCCTACGGCAATAATTTTGGCATGAAGCGTTCCAAAAAAACTGGCACGGCCAAAAAAGCCGATCATCTGGCAAAAGAGAAAATATTTGTTATGCTTGAGATGCGGAGAGGAGAATTTTTACGCTAATACGACTGAAAACAGATTTCATGCGCTATGAGCCGGGTGATTTGTTGCTGGAGAACGATCATCTGCTCCTGCGCGCCCGGGACTGGCAAAAGCGTTTTCCGCTCAGCGCGCTGAGCGCGATCTCCTTGATAAAAGATAAGCAGGAAACGCGGCGGCTGGAATTGGATATCGGCGAGGCTCATATCGAAGCTATTGTTCCGCGGGAATCCATACAGGCCCTGGCTGATTTGCTCACGGATATTACCCGGCGCAAGGAGCGCGTGGATTTGCGCCTGGACCGAGAATGACGCCATCGGGGGGTTATAAACCGCCCTGCCTTTGCCATCACATAGTAAGGGGGAAAAACATTGCGTTACTTATGGATTAATGGCCAAAAGGAGGCCATACCGCCTTTTCCTCATCATAAGGATTATATCTACCGCTGCGCCGAGTATTTCCGGCCGCGGGGCGCCATGGGGCTGCTTTTATCCGGACGCGCAATCTTCCTGCGCCAGCTCTGGAAAGGTTGGCGCCATGGCTGCATTGTTCCCCGCGACCTGCTTATCGACCCCACGTCAGCCTGCAATCTGCGCTGCCGCGGTTGCTGGGCGGCTGATTACGGCAGGGAGGATCAATTGAGCTTTGACGAGCTGGACAGAATTTTTGATCAATGCGAGGAATTGCTGCTTACGGATATTCTCATGACGGGCGGCGAGCCGCTGCTGCGCAAGGA
>JAAYYR010000047.1 GCA_012515255.1 Clostridia bacterium
AAATAATCACTATGGATCCGGCGGCTAAAAAACCGCCCTTTAAAAAGAATTTATTAAGCACGCAAATCGACCTCTCCAAATTCGCTTTGGCGACTGAGGAGGAAAAGATACAGCATGACATCATGGGGGAATCCACCACTTTTCTCCGCGACGGCATGCGCAAGCTCTCGAAAAACCGACTGGCCATGGCCAGCCTCGTCGTGTTGATCCTCATTGTCATCTCCATCATCATCGTGCCGCATATCATCCCCTACGGCTATGAGCAGATGATCACAGTGGACGGGGTGCGCGACAAGAGCGCCGCCAATCTTCATCCTTTCCAATACTCGATCTTGGAGCAGCAATATATGGCGGAAAACGGCGAAAAACTTTTCCCCCATATCCTTGGCACAGACCATCTGGCGCGCGACTACGCCATCCGCGTCATCTACGGCACCCGCGTATCCCTGCTCGTCGGCTTTTTCGCCAGCCTGATCGTGCTGCTGGTCGGACTGGTATACGGCTCGGTGTCCGGCTATCTGGGCGGCAAGGTCGACCTGATCATGATGCGTTTCGTCGATATCATTTATTCCCTGCCCGATCTGCTGATGATCATCCTGCTGCAGGTGGTATTAGACCAGACTATCAATAAATTTATTATGGGCGTGCCGTTGCTGGCGAAGCTCGGCACGAATATGATCTCGATCTTTATCGTTTTTGGCCTGCTGTACTGGGTGACCATGGCAAGATTGGTGCGCGGCCAGATTCTCAGCATCAAAGAAAATGAATACGTGATGGCAGCCAGGGCTGTCGGCTCCGGCACCGGGCGCACCATCCGCAAACATATATTGCCTAACTGCATCAGCGTCATCATCATCGCCACGGCATTACAGATTCCGGCGGCGATCTTTACCGAGAGCTTCCTTTCCTTCATCAGCCTCGGCGTACAAGCACCCATGCCCTCTCTGGGCTCGCTGGCCAATGCGGCGCGCGAGGGCCTGCAAAGCCATGCCTATAAGCTGATTTTCCCCGCCGCCATGATCTGTCTTATCGTTTTGGCCTTCAACCTCCTGGGCGATGGCCTGCGCGACGCCTTTGATCCCAAATTAAGGAGGTAAGAGCGATGAACGAAACAAATAATCATCCTGATTGCCAATATATTCTCCAGGTCAAAGACCTGCATACTTCCTTCTTCACCGACGCCGGCGAAGTCAAGGCGGTCAACGGCGTTAATTTTGATTTACCGCCAGGCAAGGTGCTGGGCATTGTCGGCGAATCAGGCTCCGGCAAATCCGTCACCGCTTATTCGATCCTGCGCATTTTGACCGAGCCGGGCAAAACAACCCAAGGCGAGGTCATTTTCCGCGGCGAGGATGTATTGCGGTATTCCCGGCGCAAGGTACGCGATTTCCGCGGCGCCCGCATCAGCATTATCTTCCAGGACCCCATGACATCACTTAACCCCACCTATACCATAGGCAATCAAATCGACGAGGCTATCCTGCTTCACACGAACCGCAGCCGCGAGGAGGCGCGCGCCCGCTCGATCGAGCTGCTGCGCCTGGTGGGCGTCAATGAGCCGCAGCGCCGCGTCAAGCAATACCCCCATGAGCTGTCCGGCGGTATGCGCCAGCGGGTGATGATCGCCATGGCTCTCGCTTGCGAGCCGGATATTCTCATCGCCGACGAGCCGACGACAGCGCTTGACGTCACCATTCAGGCGCAAATCCTCGAATTAATGCAAGAGCTGCAGCAAAAGCTGGGCATGGCTATCATCATCATTACCCATGACCTGGGGGTAATCGCTGATATGTGCGACGAAATCATCGTCATGTACGGCGGCCGCGTCTGCGAGCGCGGCAATGCCGAGGATATTTTTTATCGCTCCAAGCATGAATACACCCGCGGATTATTGCGTTCCCTGCCGGCGAGCAACCGCTCGCGCGACAAGCTGATTCCTATCCCCGGTTCGCCAGTGGATATGCTGCGCCTGCCGCCGGGCTGCCCCTTTGCCGCCCGCTGCGAATCAGCGATGAAGATCTGCCTGGAGCAAATGCCGGAAGAACTGGCGATGGGCGGGGAACATTACGCCTCTTGCTGGCTCAATGTCCGCGGGACAATAAAGGAGAACGCAGATGAGTGATATTCTGATTGATGTGCGGCATCTCAAACAATGGTTCCCCATCCGCACCGGCTTTTTCTCCTCCACCCCGCTCAAAGCAGTGGACGACGTCAACTTCACGATCAAAAAAGGCGAGACGCTGGGACTGGTAGGCGAATCCGGCTGCGGCAAAACTACGGTGGCCCGCTCTATGCTCCAGCTATATAAACCAACTGCCGGCGAGGTATATTTCGACGGCACTTTGATCAGTAAAGACAATATTCACGCCCTGCGGCGGGAAATGCAAATGGTGTTCCAGGATCCTTATTCCTCACTCAATCCGCGCATGACCGTAGGCGATATCGTCGGCGAGCCGCTGGACGTGCATAAGCTCTACGCCAACCGGCAGGAAAGAAAAGAACGCATTGAGGAACTGATCAGCCTCGTCGGCTTAAACTCGGAGCATACCCGGCGCTATGCCCATGAATTCTCCGGCGGCCAGCGCCAGCGCATCGGCATCGCCCGGGCCCTCGCCGTCAACCCGCAGTTCATCGCCTGCGATGAATCAGTTTCGGCGCTTGACGTCTCCATCCAGGCGCAAATCCTTAATATGTTCCGCGACCTGCAGGAAAAGCTGGGGCTTTCCTATCTGTTTATCGCCCATGATATCCTGGTCGTCAATCATATGAGCGACCGCGTGGCAGTGATGTACCTGGGCAAAATCATTGAGACCGCCGATACGGAGGAGATCAATGGCCACCCTGTTCATCCCTATACCGTGTCCCTGCTCTCCGCGGTACCGGTACCCGACCCGCGCAGCGCGCGCGAACGCAAGCGGATTATTCTCCAGGGCGACGTTCCCAGCCCCCTCAAAGTGCCGAGCGGCTGCGCTTTCCGCACCCGCTGCCCTTATGCCACCGAGCAATGCGCGGCGGAAACCCCGCCTCTGGTCGACCGCGGCGGCGGTCATTTGGTCGCCTGCTGGAACCGCTAGATTATACATTTTTTACGACATTTCCCGCGGACAGCACAGCAGCCCTATATTCTCATTGCGCTCATAAAGACGCTCCAGACCCTATTTGGCCCATCTTTGGGGGCGCGCCGGCCAAGCAAGACAGCCACCAATTTTATTGACAAAGACAGGCTTCTTTAGTATAATTTATCCATACGTAATCCGCTAAAGTGAAGTTGAGGCTTACATTAAAGTAAAAGTAAAGCTTAAGCAAAACATCGCAGGTACGTATAATTTTTTTAACCGGCAATTCTGAATTTACATACAATTTCGACAATCTATTGTCTTTTTTGTCCTTTCCGCTTATATGTATCACAAGCATACATGCCATCTTTGTTCCTGTATGCGCGGTTTTATGCGCTGCTTATATAGATGTTCCGGAACATAGATTTTAGAAGCTTATTAAAAGGAGGATGAAAAATGAAGTTTTCCAAAACGCTGTTACTCGTTTTCCTCATCGCTGTACTGGCTTGCGCCCTGGTGGCCTGCGCGCCCCAAGGCAACGGACCCGACGCAGAAAGCTCAGCCCCTGATTGGGCGGCATATGACGCTCTGATTGCCCAAATCAAAGCTGAGACTGATTTTGTGGCCCGCGAGGCTTTAATGCACCAAGCCGAAGATATGCTGATGGCCACCGGCGCGGTGATGCCGCTGTATTACTACAATGATATTTATATGATGAAGCCGGGCATCGAGGGCTTCTACAACACCGTCAACCAAACCAAGTACTTCATGTATGCCACTTATGGCGACGCCACTACCCTGCGCATCAATTTGGCCTCTGAACCGGCCCGCCTCGATCCGCATCTCAATAGCTCCGTCGACGGCGCGGCTCTGGCCGCCAACAGCTTTATCGGGCTTTATAAACTGGGCGCCGACTCCGTGCCGATCCCTGACGCCGCCACTGGTTATGAAATGTCCGAGGACGGTTTGGTCTGGACCTTCACCCTGCGTGACGGCCTCAAATTCTCCGACGGCTCCGACCTCACCGCTGACGATGTGGTCTATTCCTGGAAACGCGCGGCCGACCCGGAAACAGCGGCTGACTACTCCTATATGTATAGCGGCATCGCCGGCTTTGATGACGGCGATATCCAGGTCGCCAATGTGGACGGCAAATTCCAGGTGACCCTAAACGCTCCCTGCGCTTATTTCCTCGACCTGTGCGCTTTCCCCACTTACTACATCATCAAGCAGGATGCTGTTGAGACCGCTGAAGGATATCAAGACGCCAATGGCAATCTCATCGACGCCGGCGCCTGGGCGACCGAAGCCGGTTATGTGACCAGCGGCGCCTATACGCTGGAGACCTGGAATCATAATGAGAGCATGGTCTATGTCAAGAACCCCTATTACTGGGATGCCGCCAATGTAAAACTCGAAAGACTTGAGTTCATGCTTTCTGCTGACGAGCCGGCGATCTTCGCCGCTTATCAGGCCGGCGACCTTGACTTCATCGATACCGTTCCCACCGATGAAATCGCCTCTGTCATCGACAACCCCGAATTCTATATCGACGACGTTCTTGGCACCTATTATGTCTGCTTCAACGTCAAATCCGACCTCTTCGCCGGCAAGACGGTGGAACAGGCTGCCGCGATGCGCCAGGCCTTCAGCTATCTGGTTGACCGTCAATACATCATTGACACCGTCGGCCAAACCGGCCAAAAAATCGCCACCTCCTTTATCCCCGACGGCATGCTTGACGGCCATGGCGGCGTATTCAATGACAGCGACGACGCTTACACCTTCCCAGCTGAAAACGGCTACTTTGATCCTGCCGTCAATGTCGACACAGCCCGCGAGCTGCTGGAATCCGCCGGCTATACCTTTGATGAGAACGGCATGCTTTCCGCCGACACGCCGATCAGCTTCGAATACCTGACCAACCAGACCACCGGACATGTAGCCATCGCCGAATGCATTCAGCAGGATTTGGCGGCTCTGGGCATCAGCATGAGCATTAAGACCGTGGACTGGGATGTCTTCCTCAATGAAAGAAAAGCCGGTAACTACGATATCGCCCGCAATGGTTGGATCGCCGACTTTAACGACCCGATCAATATGCTGGAAATGTGGATCACCGACTCCGGCAACAATGATATCCAGTTCGGCAGATAATTGAACTCGACAGCATTGTGCATTATCCGAATCGTAACAAGGCCCCGCTTGGCGGGGCCTTGTTTTTTACCTGAGCAAAAATGACCGCCAAAGCGACAATAACCGATTAGCGAGAAACAATCAATTAACAACAAAGTTTGCAAAAAAGCATATTTGCCCTTTGCAAAACCAAGTATTTGTATTATAATGTAATGCGGCATTAAACATGGCATGAAGATCTGCCAAAATAATTTTTCCTTATTGTTCACCGTTATCATTTTAATATATGGAGAAAGGACTCTATGGTAATGAACCCAAAAGAAAAGCATCAAGCATGGAAGAGGCTACTTCCCGCCTCTTGGCTAACGCTGGTCGGCCTCCTGATTTATTTCATCGTGCCGAATTATGCATTAGCCAGTGAAGCAGACCTGGTCACCCCCCAACTGCTGCCCTGGGAAAACAATCTGCTGCTGGCCGGTATCGGCGTCTGCGTCCTTGGCATGCTGTTTGGCCTGTATCAATTCACCAAGGTGAAAAAGCTCAAAGCCCATCAGGCGATGCTTGATGTTTCCCAGACAATTTTTGAGACCTGCAAAACGTATCTGCTCCAGCAGGGGCGCTTTCTGGTGCTGCTGTTCATCTTCATCGGCGCCTGCATCGCCTTTTATTATGGCTTCCTTCAGCAAAAAAGCTTCGGCAGCGTGATGCTAATCCTTTTGTGGACTGTCATCGGCATTCTCGGCTCCTATGGCGTGGCCTGGTACGGTATTCGCATGAACACCCTGGCCAATAGCCGCATGGCTTTCGCCTCGCTGGAGAACAAGCCCCTGAAACTGCTTAATATCCCGCTCGACGCCGGCATGAGCATTGGCGTGCTGCTGATTTCCGTTGAGCTGATCATGATGCTGTTCATCCTGCGGTTTATCCCCAATGAGCTGGCCGGCAGTTGCTTTATCGGTTTCGCGGTCGGCGAATCGCTGGGCGCCAGTGCCCTGCGTATTGCGGGCGGCATCTTCACCAAGATCGCTGATATTGGCTCCGATCTGATGAAGATCGTCTTTGGGCTTAAGGAGGATGACCCGCGCAATCCCGGCGTCATCGCCGACTGCACCGGCGATAATGCCGGCGACAGCGTCGGCCCCACCGCCGACGGCTTTGAGACTTACGGCGTCACCGGCGTGGCTTTGGTTTCTTTCATCATCCTCGCCGTCGCTGCCGGCTTCCAGGCCAATCTGATCGTCTGGATTTTTGTCATGCGCATCCTCATGATCATCACCTCTATCGCCTCTTTCTATATCAATAAGGCGCTGAGCAAAGCCTTCTATGGCAAGAGCGCTGATTTCGATTTCGAAAAACCATTGACCAGTTTGGTATGGATAGCCTCTATTTTGTCCATTATCATCACTTTCGCCGTCAGCTATCTCATAGTTGGCCCCGGTTCCGCGGTTGGCAGCGAAGCGCCGCATATGTGGCTGGTTCTGT